>JARFPV010000063.1 GCA_029288115.1 Akkermansiaceae bacterium
GGCTTCCATGGCGATTTGGATTCGCTCCACAAGTTCATCAAATTAGATCCCAAAGGAGAAGAAACACCCACGATCCTTGCGGCGATCTATTTCTTGCAGCGCGAGATCACGAGTCCGGAGGTTCAGCATTGGGCTCTGCAATTCCTCAAACACAAAGATCCGGTCGTACGCGAGCACGCAGGATATTTTTTCTACACCATGTTGCGCGTAAGCAAAAAAGACCCCGAGATAAGCAAGGCCTTAGTCGCTTACCTGACCGACTGCGCCCCCGATGAGCCGTCGGTTGCCCACATCCTCGCCTACCTAGGCGGGGACGAGAACAAGGCCTACATCCCCATGCTGATTGATTGGTTTAAGAAAGGAAAATCATCACGCATTCGCAGCAAGGCACTCGAAGCAATGACGCCGTTCCTGATCGCCGGAAATCCTAATGTTGGAGACATCTACGCGCAGGCAGTGCAAGACAAGCACTATCAGGTCGCATCCAAAGCCGCCGCCATTTTGGCGACCTGTAAGAATTTGGATGAAGGCATCATCAAACAGTTATCATCACACGCGCTCGACCATGAAAAACGTCCAGGCGTGTTAGCCGATCTTCTGCAGATCTTGTGGAATCATCAAAAGCACCAAACTGTTCTGACTACCATCCAGAAAATCCCCACCGAAGATGAAATCCGCTTGGT
The DNA here is from genome assembly GCA_029288115.1 of Akkermansiaceae bacterium. Classification (GTDB taxonomy): domain Bacteria; phylum Verrucomicrobiota; class Verrucomicrobiia; order Verrucomicrobiales; family Akkermansiaceae; genus Oceaniferula. The sequence goes on from JARFPV010000063.1 coordinate 684, forward strand.
CATGGCGATCAATGCCGTTGAAGCGATCCCATTCGAGAAAGTTCAACCGCAAGTCGAGAGGCTTATCAAATCCGACAACATATTCGTCGCATCCACTGCTTTTTCTCTGCTAGCCCAGCGCTGCCAATCAGCTGATGCAGTCAAAGCTCTTAAATTGTTAGAAGAAGGGTTGAAAACGACCGCTTACAAGCAGCTGCGCAGCGAAATCCTCATGTCGCTCGCCGACAAGCTCAGCAAGCACATGAAACCCACCGATCTGGTTGAGCGGTTTAAATCCCACTATCAGTACTACCTGGACAAAGGCGACACCATCACCGCCGCGTCGTGCCTGGTCGTCCTCGGCCACAGCCGCACAGCTTCAGCTGTGCCATTCCTCAAGGAAGCCAGCCAAAGCAAGGACCAACGCATCCGACTGGCGGCCGAAGGCGCATTAAGCATCCATGACCATTTTAAACTCGGCCCAGTTTACTACTACGAAATGATGTTTGCTCCCACACTCGCATTCGATTGGGAACTACTCAAACGCTTCGGCCGATTTCCCAAACTGATCTTCGAAACCGATGCGGGCAAGATGGTCATCGAAATGGATGCCGAACAAGCACCCATGGCCGTGCAAAAACTCATCCAGCACGTCTTGTCAAAGACATACAACAACCTGCACATCTACCGCGTGGAACCCAACCACGTCATCCAGGCTGGCAGCCCCGGCAACTACGGCCACCGCGTACTCGCCGAGTACAATCACATCCTCAAGGAAGAACACACGATGGGGCTGGGCGACTTCGGCAAAGACACCGGCAGCCAACACATCGCCCTCACCCACCTCATGCGCCCCCACAACGAAGGCAAATACACCCAGATCGGCCGCATGATCAGCGGCCAACAACTGATGAATGATGTTGATAAATACGACCTCATCACAACGTCACGTATTGAAACGGACAAGTAGGGTCGTTCTGATAAAATATCTTCCTGTTAGGAAAACTCGAAATACCCGTTTTTTTTCACGGACTTTGTTTCGCTGCTTTGCTGTCCAAATTAACCGAGCCGAAATTTCGGCCGAATCTCTTGCACCAAATCGAAACAACCTGATATTGTCCAAGGTCCAATTCTTTATCTAACACATAGTTCTGACCTCCAATATTTCCCTTGAGTAGGCCGAGGCTGATGAAGTTTCCCTCTGCGACGGTTTCTTTGACCGTCTTATTCTCGGTTGATTTTGTCTTAACTGCATAAACATAGAGGTCAGGACCATTCGTCACCTTGAAGTCCGTGAATGTCAGGTTGAGCTGGCCCTTGATCCGGCTCAGATAGGCATTGCCAGAAATCGTATAAGTGCTGTCACCCTGTTGGAAGACGCCATTACCAAGAATCTGTTGCCCGGTTCCATCTGCACCAGAAATAACATCCGCTACCGATGACGGAATCCCCTCTTTCACCTCCTGATCAGTAAAAAGTGCCTGGATGCCAAAGAAGCCAAAGGCAAGCCAGCCAAGGCCACCAACCAAGAGAATTGCCAGAATGATTTTTGTGTTTTTCTTCATCATGTTGCTTAACTGTAACCTAAGAGCAACTGTGTGGTCATTTTATTCCGCAAAAACAAACGTCGACAATGAGGTGGGTGTGTTTTTCAAGATGCCCTGCGCTGTTGGGCATGATGCTGATCATGCCTTCATGTAAAAATTTCGTTTACGCCAGTGGTGATGGTGGTCGCCGAGATGCTTTCTTGTCGGCGCGAGGACCATCTGATAGGTTACCTGCTAATATCGTGCGGTTTACCATGAGCGGACTATTTTCACGCGCGCCGCCCCTAACAAAAACAATCATGAAAAACATCCCCGTCATCCTCTTCGGACTTTATCTCCCCGTTCTTGTGTTCTCCATGATTAAACCGTTCAGCTGGGGCAACTGGATCGCCGAAATCATTCCGGTTCTCGTATTTGTCGTTTTACTCGCACTAACTTACCGTAAATACCGCCTGTCCAACTTCGCCTACCTCATGGCATCGATTTGGATTTTTCTGCACACCATTGGTGCGAAATATAGCTTCGCCCTGGTTCCCATCGACTTATTCGACGACTCCCGCAACCACTTCGACCGCTTTGCACACTTCGCGATCGGATTCTGGGCAGTGGCCATTGCCGAGTGGGCCATGATGGGAAAATGGGTCAAAAACAAAACCATAGCGGCCCTCTTCGGAGTTCTAACCATCATGGCCGTAGCCGCGGGTTACGAAATCATCGAATGGGCATACGCCGAACTCGCTGCGGCAGGAGCATCCGATTTCCTCGGCAGCCAGGGAGATGTCTGGGACGCCCAAAAAGACATGCTCGCAGATACTTGCGGCGCAATTAGCTCGGTGCTGCTTTGGTTATGGATTTCGCGAAACAATCAATGATCTCATTGATCTTTTGCTAGCGGACGATTTCGAGGAACTCGATATCAAAAACGAGCATGCCACCCGGGCGACCGCTACCCGGAACAACTGGGCCGTAGGCAAGGTCTTCCGGGATCCAGAACCGACGTTTCTCACCGGCGACCATCAGCTGCACGCCTTCGGTCCATCCTCTGATCACGCCATTCAATGGGAACTCAGTAGGCTCACCACGTGTCACCGAGCTATCAAACATTTCTCCATCCGTGGTCCATCCCGTGTAGTGAACTCTCACTGTGTCGCTTGCCTTGGGCTTTTCATCACCATTTCCTTCGGCGAGCAGTTTGAAAGCGAGTCCGCTCTCGGTCTTCTCTGCATCCTCGGGGACCGCAGCGACATCTTCAGGAACCGCTGGCGCGGGTGGTGCTTGTTTGAAGGAAACAAGCTCAAGGTCAGCAACGATAAATCCACCGGGTGCCTGAGGTTCGGGCAGCCATGCCTTGCGCTGCTCTCCGGATTTCATCTCGCCAAGAAGCTCGCCAAGCTCAGGCGGCAGCTTGTCGAGCGGAGCACTTGGTGGCGCTTGACCTTTGCGGGTATCCTGCACGGTATTCCCATCCATCGTTGAGGCAGTGAAATGAAAGGTAACCACATCACCCTCTGCCGGGTTTTCGCCTTCTCCCTCTTGAAGGGTTTTGTAGGCAACTCCCCCAGCGGTTTTATCCGTATCCTCAGGTGGCTTGGGTGCCTCCTTGATTCCGAGAAGCTCAACATCAAAACAAAGCATACCACCGGGTCGACCACTGCCAGGAACTTCCGGACCGTAAGCAAGGTCTTCAGGAATCCAGAATCGGCGCTTTTCGCCAACCACCATCAACTGCAGACCTTCAGTCCAGCCAGCAATCACCTGACCAAGCGGAAAGCTCGTCGGCTCACCACGTTCCACCGAACTATCGAACATCTTTCCGTCCGTCGTCCAGCCAGAGTAATGCACGGTCACCGTGTCAGCAGCCGTTGGTTTTGCGTCGCCGGATCCGGCTTCGAGGACTTTCGATGCAAGACCGCTCTCGGTCTTCACGGAATCGTCAGGGGCGGCGGCTACATCAGCAGGTGTTTCTGGCATAATCTATTTGGGTTGGAACTTTCGTTGCGGGGTGAGCATCCACGCCACAAGCCATCTGTCAATCACCCGCATACCGCGGTAGGGTCGTTTTGATAAAACGACCGCCCGTTAGCTACGTTCGGGATTCATCTGCGAAGTGACGTCGATCACCCATTCAACCAGCGGTCATTTCATCGAAATGACCCTACCATCGACGTTCGAGAAATACCGCGCCCAAGCATGTCCCTGTCTTGCCCCCTTTCCCTTCTTGAAATAGTTTCCTCTTACACTAGTCTGACGCGCTCCTATGTTTATGAACATGAAATCCATCTACTTCTCTGTCCTCACGTTGATCATCTGCAGCCCCGGATTCGCAGCTGAGCGACCGAATATATTGCTCTTCACCGCAGACGACCTGCATGCGGAATCGCTCGGAAGCTACGGCAGCAAGGCGGAGATGACACCTCACCTGGATCGCCTCGCTGCTTCGGGAATGGTTTTTAACAAAGCCCACGTCAATGCGGCCATCTGCAGCCCATGCCGCAAGATTATTGCCACCGGACTCTACGGCCATAATTCAGGGGCATACGGGTTCAACATCGCCCGCCCAGGCACCCCGACGATCATCAACACCTTCCAGAAGGGTGGCTATCTGGCCGGACTGATTGGTAAAGTCCCGCACTCAACCCCTACGAAAGACACCGAGTGGGATTTTGTTACGAAGGACACAGCCAACGGCCGCAGCCCCAAACTCCATTACAAACATACTGCCGACTTCCTCGCCCGCTGCAAAAAGGAAAAGAAACCGTTCTATCTGATGGTGAATTCGCACGACCCACACCGACCCTACTGCGAAAAAGGCAAACTCGGGCACCGGGATGCTGAAGAGCCCAGCAGGTGGTACAGCCCAGAGGAAGTCGAGATACCCGGGTTCCTCCCCGATATCCCACAGGTCCGCACGGAACTTGCCGCATACCAGAATTCCGTCCGCCGACTGGATGACACCTTCGGCAAGGTAATGCAGGCTCTCGATGACTCAGGTTTTGCCGATAACACACTGGTCATTTTCATCAGCGACAACGGCATCGCCATGCCCTTCGCCAAAGCGAACGTCTGGTACCATGCCAGCCGCACCCCATTTCTGGTACGCTTGCCCGGAGTCACCAAAGCCGGCATCCGCGACGACTCCCATTTTGTCTCTGTCGTGGACCTGTTTCCCACCTTCCTTGATCTGTGCGGGGTGAAGGGTCCTGACAAGCTCGACGGCCATTCCTTCCTGCCACTGTTGAAAGGTGAAAAGCAAGCCGGTCGCGATTCGGTCTATACCCAGATCGACTCGCTCTCTAGCAAGAACCCCTACCCGATGCGTTGTGTGCAGACTGCGAAGTTTGCCTACATCCATAATGCCTTCAGCAATGGACAAACATGGTACCGTAACGCGAACGAGGGCAAAGTCATGGCGGCCATGACCACGCTGGGCGAAAATGATCCCAACATAAAAGCCAGGGTCGATCTGTTCCGGCATCGTGTCCCCGAGGAGTTTTTCGATCTCTCCAAAGACCCTGATTGCCTGAACAACCTGATCGACAGCAAGGCACACGCCGACGAGATCAAGAAAATGCGGACACGGCTCGCGGAGTACATGAAATCATCCGGCGACCCATTACTCAAGGCCCTCGAGAACCGGGATGACCGCAAGCTGATCGACAAACTCGTCGTCGACACCTACGGCCGCGCCCTGAGCAAGGGAAAGAAAAAACCGAAAAAGAAGTAAAGGCCGGAGCTTCAGAACCTGGGTTTGGCCATTTCGCCATTCAACTTCTCCCAGATCTTGACCAGTTCGGCAACACGATCGGGCTGGGCGGTGGCGAGATTATTTTCTTCGGAGATATCTTTTGAGAGATCGTAGAGTTGCCACTTCGATTTGCCCGGGGTGAGTCGTTTGCCCATGCGCACCAGTTTCCAATCGCCGTGGCGCAGAGCCGTTTTCCCGCCCTGTCGCCAGTAGAGGGTTTCATGAGGCGTCCCATCGTTTTTGCCGGTGATATAAGGAATCAGATCCACGCCTTCCACTTGTTTTGGCTTGGTCGCGCCGGCACAATTTGCAGCGGCGGTGCCAAAAATATCAAACGAGCTGACCGGTTTGTCATAGACCTGGCCAGCGGGGATCTTGCCTTTCCATTGCATCATGAACGGCACGCGAATCGCACCTTCAAACATCTGACCTTTGGATCCTCGCAGTGGGAGATTCGATGAGGTGAGCTCCTTGGTCGGGCCGCCGTTGTCACTCAGGAAGAAAACAATAGTGTTTTCTTCGAGTCCCGATTTTCGCAATTGCTTCATGACCGCACCGACGCTGTCGTCCATGTTCGCCAGCATGGCCGCGAAGATACGCC
>JARFPV010000091.1 GCA_029288115.1 Akkermansiaceae bacterium
GACTGGTATGGGGCTTACCGCGATATCGCGGATAATGTTTTCGGTTGGTATGACTACCGCAAGAACGGGGAAGTATCCATGACGCAGTCGGTCTACAACATGATCGATCTGTACATGGACGATGAATTTGGAGGCTGGTGGGAACGGGCCAAGGCCAACTATCAGATCGAATCAAAGAACGGCTCTACCCAGTCTTCGCCGTTGACCATTGCTTCACTCTATCGCCTGACGGGAGACAAGGAGCTCTACAAGCGACGGACATTGCCTTCGATGGAGTATGTCTTGTCGCGTGATAATCCGCATTTCTCTCCAGAGCCCGAAAATACGGGTGGCTACGCCCGGGGGCATATGAAAGGTCCTGTGGATATTTATGGCTCCGTGGTCTATGCCGGCCTCTGGGAGATGATGAACCGCCGCACTCCTATCTTTAAGGAAATTGCTTTCCCTGACGGTGGCATCAAACCAACGGGCACGCAGCAGCGTTTCAAGCCTCACGTGCAGCCCTTTGATGACAAGCTTGCCAAGTACCTGTTTACCGGAGACGAGCAGGCGCTTAAGGACGCGATGGCGGAGGCCGATGCCTACATCGCAAACGTCATCGACAAGGCCCCGGAAGATGAAATTCAATTAAGGGAGTTCTTTTTGATGGCCTACACCCAAGATTGGGAAGGCCTGCTTGCACTTTACGAAACGACGGGGCAGAAACGCTACCTGGATGCCGCCGAGAAAGCGGCACGCATTGTGATGACCGGCATGTGGACGCAACCGATGCCCAAGGATGAGTCGATCACGATCCATAAGGATGGTCACGTGCACGGCGACAAAATGCACCTCTGGCTTCATCGTGGTGAAAAGGAATTCCGCCTGGGTTATCCGCGCAAGGATGGCGATGTGAAGGAGAAGCAGGTGCCCGCATGGCTGGTGTCCAATGTCGGCTTGGGTTTTGAGCAGCCTTCGACTTACACCTACAAGGATAATGGTGGTCGTTTGATACTACAGGCGAATTGGACAGGTGGTTTCCTGCGCTTGGCACAGTACACGGGCGACAGACAATTCGAAACCTATGCCCGCAATGCGGCGCTGGCCCGGATGGGCAACTATGCCGGCTACTACTACACGACTTTCACGGACCTGATGCAGAATCCCCGTTACCCTTATGAGGGACCGGATATCGGATTTGTGTATTTCCACCATTTGCCCGTTCACCTTTCCTGGACAATCGATTACCTCGTCGGTGAGGCTCAATTGGCCACCGATGGTGAGGTCAAGTTCCCCGGTTTGAGACAATTCGGTTACGCCTATTTCGACAACATGGTTTACGGCCATGCCCCCGGGAAGATTTACGGGAATGAGGACGCGTGGTTGTGGTTCAACAAGGATCTGGTGTCGCTTGATAACGAGCAGATCAACTATTTGACGGCGCAGTCAGGGGAGAAGTTCTTTCTGATCATGATGAATGAGTCACAGGAAGCTCAAAAGGTGAATGTCGCCTTCAATGCCCAGGCGATTACGGGCAAGCCTGTGGATTTCAAGCAAGCCAGAATCATTTCCGCCAACAACAGCAGTCTTGATCTAGCTAACAACCGGGCCGAATTGGAGTTGGAGGCCAGGGGCATGCGCGTTTTGGAAATCAGCGGGCTGGATATTCAAGTCGCCACCCATAAACGCTACCCGGCGCCTAACTCAAACGATACCATCAGCCACCTGGCATTCAAATGTGAAGACGGCACAGAGGTCCGGGCTGCCGCCATTCAAATGCTCCCCGGTGACTGGCAGGCCTACATCTATTCGACTGCGGAATCCAAAACCCTGAAAAAGATCACCCTCAAATGGAAGACGAAAAATGATGCCGGCACCGTCGTCGACACCGATTACCCATATGAATTCTCAGTCCCCGTCGCAGCGGGAACAGATCAGTTCAGCTTTACGGTTCAAAGCGTCAACGTGAACGGAAAAACGGTTAAAACACGAGAGCTGAGTATCGGCCTCCCCCAGGAAGAAAAACAAAACCCGTCGAAACCCATCAAGTGAACGCGACGCGTTCAATAGACGGAAATTGACGCCTTTGCCTTCGCTGCCAAGCTTTGAAAAATAACGGTATATTTTTGCTAATAAAGCAAGTTTCGTTGACGTAACCCACATATGATATCAAGAAGTCTTGTGGGGCTGTTGCTTGGCCTATTGATCGTGACGGGGGCCTCTGCTAACGAAGAGCGCCGCCCCAACGTCCTGTTTTTCCTGACCGACGACGAGAGCTGGCTGGAGCGCAGTGCCTATGGTTGGTCGAAGCTGCCGACGCCTGCCTTTGATCGCGTGGCGGGGCAGGGAGCTCTGTTCATGAATGGATTTGCGACGGCGCCGTCCTGTGGTCCGGCGCGGGCGAGTGTGCTGACCGGGCGTCACTTTTGGCAGAACAAACAGGGTGGCTTCATTCAGGGATTCATCCCGAAGGAAGTTCCGGTGGTCACGCGGTTGCTGGCGGCAAGCGGCTACCAGATCGGGCGCACCGGCAAAGGATGGGGGCCGGGCTCGCATGCGAAGCTGGGCATCCCGAGCAACTCACTGGGAAAGGTCTTCATGAGCGAGAAACTCGTCGATCCGCCGGAGGGACTGAATGGGACCGACTATGCGGCGAATTTTGATCGCTTCCTCACCTGGCGCGATGAAAAGAAGCCGTTCTTCTTCTGGGCGGGAGTGATCGAACCGCACGAACCTTCAGGCAAGGAAAACCATGCTTTGTTAGAGAAGGAATTCGGAGTGACACTGGATCAGGTATCGCTGCCGCCCTTCACCGAGGACACTGTGGGCAACCGGAGGAAGCGTGCGCGTTTCGTCTATGAGATCTGCTGCGCCGACACCCATCTGGACCGCATGCTCAAGAGTCTCAAAGCCGCCGGGGAACTGGACAACACGCTGGTGGTGGTCAGCTCCGACAATGGCACGGCGATTCTCTCCAAAGGTCAGCACCGGGGCAAGGCCTCACCCTACGACTTCGGTGTGCACGTGCCTCTAGCAATGATGTGGCCGGCCGGGATGAAGCCGGGGCGGAAGGTGACCGACTTTGTAAGTTTCGCCGACCTGGCGCCGACCTTCCTTGAGATGGCCGGCCTGGAAGTTCCTGACAGCATGACCGGGCGTAGTCTGCTGCCGATCCTCAAGTCGGAGAAATCCGGACGCATTGAGGCGCAGCGAGACTTCATCATGACGGGCTTGGAATGGCACGGGGAGTTTGATCCGGCGAGTCGCTCGTCGCGCAGCATCCGTGACGACCGGTTCTCGTATGTGCTGCGCTACGCCAACGTCGATGCACAGGGCAAGCCGCTCGACAACGAGGCCTTGATGAAGCCGTCAAAGGTCGAGTTATACGACCTCAAGGCAGACCCGTGGGAACTCAATAATCTCGTGGATGATCCGAAGTTTGCGGAGGAAAAGAAACGACTCGCCGACAAGATGCGGA
>JARFPV010000093.1 GCA_029288115.1 Akkermansiaceae bacterium
GTGCCGGGGCGGATGCTTTCTCGCCTCCTGCAGTTTTGACGAAGTCTTTGATGATGGTTTTTGGGTCGGCGTCGGCGGCGCGGAGTGCTTGTCGGGTCAGGCAGAGTCGTGCGATGGTATCGGTGCCTTGGGGAGGGTTGCTCTCGATGATGGTTTTTGCTTCGGCGAGCGCGGTGGTGAATGCATTGGTGTCGCCGCCTGTTTTCCACAGGCCCATGAGTGCGCTGATGCGGCGGTTGCGAACGATCCAGAGGTCGGGCGCGTTGGGGTGGGCTGCAATGGCAGCCTGGCAAAGTTCGTCGGCCTTTTTGTAGTTTTCGACGAGCTGCTTGTGGGGTGTGGAGTATCGTTGTGGCGGGTTGATGAAGCATGCTTGGATGGCGCGCAGTTTGTCCTCGGGGACGGATGCGGCGGTGCGTGGGAGTGGGGCTAGTTGGGTTTTGATGCCAGACGCGAGGGCTTTGTATTCGGGAGGGGCTGTGGGATCGAAGTCTCCTTGGGGTGAAACGACGAGGAATTCGCCGGAGTAGATTGACTGGAGTTGGCTGGAGTAGCCGGCTCGTGCCCACATGCTGGCGAGCCATGATTGGAACCTGCGTTCGTAGGTTCGATTGCTGCGACCGCCGGACTGATAGATTGCGATGTAGCCGTTCGGGCTAATCGTGGCGGTCGTCGGTATTTCTCGTTTGATGTATGTTTGATAGATCGGGTTGTCTTTGCCTTTGGGCATCTTGAGTGCCTGCCAGTCGACTCCGTATTTGCGGAGGATGGACTCGCCTGCATCCGGGAGGTCGTCCATGTTCATGCTGACGATTTGGAACCGTCCGGCGGCGTTCATGGCGACCTTGGCTTTTTTCCAGTCGGTGGCCAGTGCCTTGAGGTCTTCTTCGCCGTTATTTTCTTTTGACCAGCAGTAGAGTAGGGTTGTGGTGCCGAGGAAATCCATCGGGAAGCGCACCCTTTTGCCGTCGCTACGTTCGTAGGTGCCGATGAATGGGGCGCCGAATACCTGTCCTGCGAGTTTTTCACGCTGGAAATTGATCAGGTCCATGTCGCCGGGGAAGCGTTCGGCGACGACTCTGCGCAGGTCGTTGACTAGTTTGGTGTTGCCGAATTCGAGTGCCATGATCATGGCGATGCGGATGACTTTTGCTTCCACTTCGGTGTCGCGGTAGCGTTTGACCAGTGGACGGAGTGCATCGGCTCGTGCATGGGAGTCGGAGCCTTGGCGTGCTGACTTTGCTTGGGTGAGCAGGAGGTCGGCATCGAGTCGTAGTGCTGCGTATTCGTTGGGTGCGGCGGCGAGTATTTCGCAGGTTGCCAGGAAGTCTTTCCGCGCGGTGGATGATTTATCCACGCCGACGAGTAGTTGTTGGCTACGGAAGAGGAGGTGGAGGGCTTCGTAGCGGTTGGGTGCGGTCGGGTGTTTTTTGATCAGGGATTCGATCTCGCGGATGACGCGTCGGATGGCGAGTTTTTTTCTGGCGGCGGATGCTGATTTGCTGGCTTCGGTGAGCTTGGTATTCAGCTCGGTGATTTCTTTTTTGGGCACCGCTTGGTCTTGGGCGGAGGCGGGGATGGTCGAGACGCTTGCGGTGGCCAGGACGAGGCAGGTGGTTAGGATCCGAGGAAATATTTTCATGGGAACGAGTTCCAACGCGATTCATCCTGACAAAGACGCGGGTGTATATACGGGCGTAACCACCTTGGCAGAACCAGGTGGATTTCGAGGCTCGGAAGTGGATGCCTTCCGCGCGAGCATCATCGACAAATCCATTACCCGAGTGATTGGTTTCGTCAACATCGCCGCTCATCGCAATGACCCGAACACCCCGATGCAGGGCAGTTGGAAACTCTTTGATCAAGAGATTACTATTCGAGCTATTAAAGAAAACAGAGACATCCTCAAAGG
>JARFPV010000118.1 GCA_029288115.1 Akkermansiaceae bacterium
GAATAAGAACGACGCGACATGCACGCAGTTCTCAGTATTCATAGACACGGGCGTTCAGAAAACGTTCGAAAAAAAATCAACGAATTTTGGATTATTCCGTAACTCGCTGACGGTGAATAAGTAGCAGTGATTGAAAAACCTACAAGATCGCCCCTGGAGTGTATTTGGCGGCCTCTGGATGAGCACTTTCGAGCTGTTCCACCGCTGAAACGAAGCCATCGACCTGATCCCGGGCTGTTCCCGTGTTTTCCCGGCCTTCAGCCAGAATGCCCGTCAACTGGGCGTGACTGAGCGGTATGCGGTCGTCCTCGCCGAGCCGCTCCAGCAGGTTGTTCTCCTTGATGACGCCGGTGCGCAGGTCATTGACGGTGGCGACGGCGTGTTCCTTGATCGCCGAGTGCGCTGCCTCGCGACCGACACCGGCTTTCACGGCCTCCATCATGATGGTGGTTGTCATCAGGAAAGGCAGGTAGTGGTTGTTTTCCGCCTCGATCACCGCTGGATAAGCGTCCATTTGGCCGAGAATTGTCAGGAAAGTTTCAAATAGCCCGTCGAGAGCGTAAAAAGCATCGGGAAGCATCAGTCGCCGTACTACCGAGCAGGAAACGTCGCCTTCGTTCCACTGGTCACCAGCAAGGCCGCCTGCCATGGTCACGTGGCCCTTAAGAATCACATGAAAACCGTTGACGCGCTCACATGAGCGGGAATTCATCTTATGCGGCATTGCGCTCGAACCAGTTTGGCCTTTGGCAAACCCTTCACTAGCGGTTTCATGACCTGCCATCAGTCGGAGTGTCCGGCACAGCGACGATGGACCGCTCGCAATGTCGGCAAGGATTGAAACCGTCCGCATATCGAGCGAGCGTGGATAGACCTGACCGACGTTGGTAAAGACTTCAGGGATGCCGAGGTGCGAGCAGACTTTGGCTTCCAGCTCCGAGGCCTTGGCAGCGTCGCCGTCGAAGAGAGAGAGTTGATCCATCTGGGTGCCGACGGCTCCTTTGAGTCCACGCACCGGATAGGTGGCGACCAGATGCTCAAGCATGCTCAGCGCACCCTGAAGTTCCTCGCCATTCATTGCGATGCGTTTGCCGAAGGTTGTAGGCTGTGCCGCTACGTTGTGGGTGCGTGCGGTGATGACGAGATCCCGCCACTGAACAGCTCGATTTTTCATCTGTGCGAGTGTCGCGATGGTTTTATCCCGAATCACAAGGAGCGAGCGGTAAACTTGAAGTTGCTCGACGTTTTCGGTGAGGTCACGAGACGTCATGCCCTTGTGAATGTGCTGGTGGCCGGCGAGGTCGCAAAACTCCTCAATGCGTGCTTTCACATCGTGGCGGGTGATGCGCTCGCGATCCATGATCGACTGCAGGTTCACCTGGTCTTTGACCGCTTCATAAGCATCGATCGCGTCCTGGGGGATATCCAGTCCAAGATCTTTCTGCGCCTTCATCACCGCGATCCAGAACTCGCGTTCCAGCACGATGCGGCCCTCGGCGGACCAGATTTCAGAGATGGCGGCGGATGCGTAGCGTTCGGCGAGGACGTTGGGTATCATGATGATGAGGGGACAGGTGTCGGGTGTCAGAAGACGGCTTGAATCAATAGGGAAATAGGAGGAGTGGCAATCGGAAAAAAGCCGATGAAAAAGGTTTGGGTGTCATCGAGCTGATGTGTTAGTCTGGCGGACATGAAAATGTGGCAGCGCATTGCGCTTGTATTCATCAGTGCGGGTTTGGGGGTTCTGGTTTTTCCTCCATTCGGTCTATGGTGGCTTGCGGTGCTTGCATGGATTCCCTTACTGCTAGCTCTGCCTGACACCAAGCCGTCTCATGCTCTCTATCTTGGTCTGCTCCATGGGGCGGTTTTTTACGGAATCACAATGACTTGGTTGCTGGATGTGTTCGCAGGTCACCGTTATGTATTTGTGCCTCTGATTCTGATCATGTCGTTGTTTACGGCCGTTTTTGCTCGTGGATACGCCGTTGCATGTGCACGCTACCGCGCTGGTTGGATAACGGTCCTGTTTGCAGCTGTCTGGTGGCTTTCTTGTGAATTTTTTCGTTCGGAGATTTTTTATCTCAAATTTCCATGGATGACTCCAGGGCTTGGTCTCGGGCCCACATGGGTATCACCCTTTCTTGGTGTCTCAGGGGCAGGATTTCTCATCATCCTCGGAAGTGCTGCTTGTGTTCAGTGGAAAAGAAAAAATCAACTAGCTGCCGGATCTGTCTTATTGATTGTGCTGCTCGTTTCATCCTACTGGCAGTCTAAAAAAGAGATGCCACAGGATACTTCCGTTCGTGTGCTTGCAGTTCAGAACGAAGAGGGAACCTTTGATGAATGTGCGCGCCTAACACGGGAAGCGGGAGGTGATTACGATTTTATTGTCTGGCCAGAACACGCATTGGGATTTGATGTCCGGAAAAGCAAACACGCTTGGAATGAGTTGCAGGATTTTAGCAGGGAGGTGAACGCTATCGTAGTCGTGGGAACACGAACCGAGATTGATGACAATAAATGGTATAACACCGCGCTAACAGTTTCTCCAGACGGCACCGTGGGTGAGCATCACAAGAACCATCCGGTGCATTTTTTTGACGATGGGGAACCGGGAGCCGAAGCCAAAGCTGTGGTGACACCACAATGGAAAATCGGCACCTCGATTTGTTTCGATAACGACTATCAGGATGTGGCGCGTCGCATGGTTGCCGACGGTGCCGAGTTCCTGCTCATACCGAGTATGGACGCCATCAGTTGGGGTGAAAAACAGCACTACCAGCACGCTGAACTGTTTCGGCATCGCGCTGCTGAGAATGGTTGCTGGATCGTGGTTGCTGCTACATCTGGCGTGACCCAGGTTATTGATCGTCATGGTAATCGGGTGGCTACCATTCCTATTGTGGAGGAAGGCACATTGGGCGCTGAAATAGGTCGCCGAAAGGAAATGACGATTTACACACGGATCGGCTGGTTGTTTCCATGGCTAGTCATGTATGGTGGTGCGGTATGGGTGTTCTGGTTGTTTGTTCAAGGGTTGTTAGGAAAACACCGAAGCCGCGATACACGCATTGCCTGATCTGTTGTGCTTGAATAATAGGGTGTTATTCCAACGTGACGCCATCTGGATAGTGTGGTTTAATCGATCCGATGGATGCTTTGCCTTTTGGACTCGATGAAATGTGGCGGCCTTGGCTGGCTAGTGGATTTGCTGTGCTGGTATATATCCTGGCTTTGCTGCTACTTCGCGTATTGTTGAAGCGGCTGAAGCTCAAGACCAAGGTTGTGTTTCACATAGCGTTACTATGTATGGGGGTGCTCGGGTCGGCGTGGTTTTTCTTTCCCGATAAGGAATGGACTACGGAAGTGGCTGCCGCGTTGTCCGTGTTTGGTGCGGTTTCATGTTGGGTGCTCTTTGATCGAATCTTTTTCTCTCTCTACCTTGGTCGGGTGAAAAAAGTAAGCGTGCCCAATATTCTCAGGCAGTTCCTGGCGGCGCTCGTTGTACTGGTCACGATAGCTCTGGTGTTGAGTTACGGTTATGGTGTGAAAATCACAGGGCTGTTAGCGACTTCAGGTGTGGCCGCGGTTATCCTGGGTTTTGCTATGCAGGACTTGCTCGCCAATGTGATTGCCGGGTTCAGCATTCATATGACCAAGGCGTTTCAAGTAGGTGATTGGTTGTTGCTGGATGGTGATGGAGAGCGTGCAGAAATCAGGGAGGTAAACTGGAGGGCTACCCGACTTATCAATAATGATCGTGTGTCATTCGAGCTTCCTAACAGCGAGTTGGTGAAGTCGCGAATCATCAATTTAAATTACCCTACCCGTGAGCACGGTGTTAGGCTGAAGGTGGGTATCGACTACGATCAGCCACCGAATGATGTGAAGGATGCCTTCATGCATGCCATGATTGGAGCTCAGGGCGTGCTTGAGAGTCCGGCTCCACAGGTTTTTTTGATCGATTTTGGCGATTCTTCCATTGTTTATGAAATGCGTTTCTGGATGCGCAGCGCAAAGCTTTATAACCAGACGTGCGATGAAATTCGCACCAGGCTCTGGTATGAATTGCAGCGGCGCGATATACGAATTCCATTTCCAATCCGGACACTGGAAATGCGCACGTCGAACGCTCCCAAACGTCTATCCGAGGCGGACGATGATGCAGCAGCGATCTTGCGTGATCACACCTGCATGCACTGTCTGAGCGAGGAGCAGGCTGAGCAGCTTGTGGCTGACGCCGAGCGAAGACTCTTTGCTCACGGAGAAGTGATGATACGGGAAGGTGAAGATGGCGATTCCATGCAAGTTCTACTCGAGGGTGAGGCCGATGTGTTTCTCAAGTATCCTGCAGGAACTGGACGTGGCGGATCTGA
This sequence comes from Akkermansiaceae bacterium, assembly GCA_029288115.1. Taxonomy (GTDB): domain Bacteria; phylum Verrucomicrobiota; class Verrucomicrobiia; order Verrucomicrobiales; family Akkermansiaceae; genus Oceaniferula. Next base: position 4,377 of record JARFPV010000118.1, read on the forward strand.
AAAGGTGGCTACCCTTTCAAAGGGAGACTACTTTGGTGAAATGTCCCTGATGACGGGGGAGCCGCGCTCAGCAACAGTACGCGCACGCGGTGACGTGCTCATTATGGAGATTAAAAAGTCACAACTCGCACCGATTCTCGAGGAGCGTCCTGAACTTGTCGAGGCACTGGGGGTATTGCTCGTCCGGAGACAAGAGGAAATAGCGGCCCTGCAAGAGAAACGAATCAACGCTCCGGAAGGTGAGAGTACTTCGAAGAAGGTCGTTTCATCCACTCGCATCCTGAAACGAATCAAGTCATTCTTCGGGCACTAAAAAAACCGCCCCCTTCCTGCATGAGGAAGTGAGGCGGTTTATTAAATAGAAGAAGTATTGGCTTAGTTGGCTGCAGTTACTTTGGTCTCCTTGGCGGCTTCTTGCTTGCCCATGGTTGCTTTGACGAGAGTCATGAACTCGCCCTTGCAAAGCTTGCCGTCTTTGTCTTTGTCAAATGCGGTGAACAGCTTGGCGACTGATTTTTCGCACTTGAAGTTGCACTTTGTTGCAACGACCGCGGCTTTCTCGCACGCGGCTTTGGCGCATTCTTTGTTTGCGACGGTTGTCGCTTTTTCACACTTGGCTTTGGCGCACTCGCTTTTAGCCGCAACAGCTACCGCAGTGGCCTTCTCCTTGGATGCACACTTGGTTTTGCAGTCTGGACCTGCTACAGCAACTCCAATGGGGAGTAAGAACATGGCGGATAGGATACATAGTGATTTTTTCATTGGTTTGTTTGATGGTTGGTTTGTTGATGTGTTTTGCTTGTCAAAGCACACTTGCGAAAATGCTCCATGTTACGAATGCCGCAAGTAGTTTTTTAAGAAAATACAGAGAAAACTGGTACTCAGCTGTTGACCTGACAGATGGCCTTTCCAAGCGAATCGATCAATTTCTGGCGTATGGGCGCCGCCTTGCTGGCTATGTCCCGCTGCAGCCGCTCATATTCTGCGCGCCCATCGGATGTCTCTATTTGAATCGCCTCATAGCCATATTGCCGGAGGTCATACGGGCTAGCCCGCATGTCGAGCTCCCGGGTTTCAAGAGCTAATAAGAATGTATCCCAAAGAAGCTCGCTGCCAACCCACGGCATGCATTTCGATGCCCATTTGTAGAGATCCATGTTGGTATGCAAACAGGCAGGTTGCTCGTTCTGCTCGCGTGTATCCAGTGTTGGGCGAAGTTTGTTGAAGCCAAGTGCCTCCGGGCTGAAGAAGCGGTAGGCATCGAAGTGGGAACAGGTAATCGGCAGCGACTCGACTATACGGTCGGTCTC
>JARFPV010000221.1 GCA_029288115.1 Akkermansiaceae bacterium
GCCGAAACCTCGTTACCGTGCCCCGTGGCATCAGCCGGATTTGATTGCTGCGATGCTTGAGTCCGGAGGACTTTCGGCGGAGGAGTTGGCGGAGTTGCAGGGGAAGCCGGCGATTTACCACTGTATCTCGCGGGTGGTGGACCGACAGTTTGTGCTGGGGGACGAGGAGAAGGAGCAGTTTGTAGCCTATATGCGGATGTATGAGGCCTTTTCGCAGGTGCGGGTGCTGGACTACTGCGTGATGTCGAACCACTTCCACATCCTCCTGGAAGTCCCGGCGCCCCCGGAGGACCGGGGAGCCTCATGGTCGGACCGGAAGTTTCTCAAGCACATGGCGACGCTCTACTCGACGCAGGAGGTGCGGGGGATTGGGTGGCAACTCCGTGAGCTGCGTAAGCACTCGACCCAGGAGGCGGCCGAGGCCTTTAGGGAGAAGTATTTCCGGCGCATGTGGGACCTTTCGCAGTTCATGAAGACGCTCAAGCAGCGTTTCACCCGCTGGTTCAATAGGAACCACGGCCGGAAGGGGACACTCTGGGAGGAGCGCTTCAAGTCGGTGCTGGTGGAGGACGGCCACGCCGCTCGAACGATGGCGGCCTACATCGATCTTAATCCCGTTCGTGCGGGGATCGTGGATGATCCCAAGGATTACCGCTGGTGCGGGTATGCCGAGGCGGTGGCGGGGAAAGAGCGGGCGCGCGAAGGCCTTCAGCGGGTGATGTTCGAGGAGGAGGCCGCCGTGAATTCCGAGGAGCTCGCGGCTGGGTTGCTGCTCTCGTGGCGGCGCACGGCCCATCGCTATCGACAGATCCTCTACATTGATCGGAACCGCCACGACGCGAATGTCGACCCTGAAAGCGCATCTCAATTGACTGAGGCGGAGGCCCTGCGCTGCCGGGTGCGCTACTTTGCGGATGGCTTGGCCATAGGGTCGAAGCGTTTTGTTGACCAGGTTTTTGGTCTGACACGCGACCGCTTTGGGGGAAAACGGTCTGCAGGAGCGCGGAAACTAAGACGGATCAAGACGCCGCTTTGCGCGCTCCGCGATCTCCAGCGCGAGGCGGTGGGGTGACCGAGTGTTTCGGCAGGCATAGCAGGGGTCAGGCACGAATGCCGCGTGATTAAGCACGTTTCCGGTAGTTTTCCTTGTGCGGGATTTCGCGAAATTCATGCCGTGGAGCGGTCAGGTATTGGTGCGGCTTGGGCCTTCGTTTGACCGCTCGTGGTTCGTGTCGGAACGGGCGGATATCGAGGATCTTGGTGGCGCAGATCTCGACGATTTCCTCGCGGAGAATCTGACGTTTGAGATGCGCTCGTGCCATGCCCCGAAACAGGCTCTGGGCTGAAACCAAGACATCAAGAGTCCCCTTCAGGCTCATTTGGGCGATGGGTTTATCAGCTCTCGCGGCACTCTTCTGCATGAGGAACCGCAGCAGGTTGTAGGCGATCATCATCATGAGCAGGGTCTTATGAGCCATCTCCGGGCTTTTCACTTTGAACTCCTCCATGCCCATCGTCGTTTTGACATCGCGGAACTTCAACTCGATGTCCCACCGGCGCGCGTAGAGGTCAGAGATTTCCACCGCATCGTGTTCATCAGGGTCAAGGAGGGTGGTGACGACAACAAGGGTGCGCTTCTGGCCAGCCCTATCCTCGAAGCCCATCTTAATGTAGCGCAGTGTGATCTGGTCGGGGATATCTTCCCACTCCGTTTCACTCAGATCGCTTCCCCTGGGCCGTTTCACGGGCTTGTCCCAGGTGACGAGACGCTCGATGGGGCTAAGCTTCTTGCCCCGCCTCCAGTCCAGTGCGCGATGACGCGCCCCGCTCAAGCGCATGACGCTCGCCACGCCCTTGGCCTGCAATCGGGCAATAAGTTCGTAGCTGCAAAAGGCCCGGTCCGCGAGGACAAGGTCGCCTTCCTCCAAGTGCCCGAGCAGCTTTTGCGCTCCCCGCATGTCGTGCTCCTTCCATGTCCCTGTGGAAAACCCCTCCCATCCGCCATGACTCATGTTCAACAGTCCGACCGCCCCCATTACTGGAAAACCGCATCCCACCTTCTGACTGGAGGGCTGGGGATAGACCTCCTGATTGGCCGGAGTGTCGTCCAGTTTCACCGATGTTCCATCGAAGGCCTTGAGCACGAACCCGTGCCACAGGTCACATGAGCGTATCGCTCGGCGTTGAATTTGGGTGATCCGGCTAAAAACCTGAGTCAAAAACGACTCACTCATGCGCTGGCGCGCCTGGCAGTAGCTACTAGTATTGCCTTTGGGTGGAGTAATCCCAAGCCCCGAACACCAGGTCTGGATCATCCCCAAGGCCGAGGAACACGAGGCGTTCAACCCAAAGATCTGGCCGATCCATGCCCAGAGGACCGGACGATGGCCGAAGTGGCGATTGCGCACCGTGGGATCGATCTCGGCAAGGAACTCGCAGGGAAGAACATCCTCAAAAAGCATCTCGTAGCCTCCGAGAGAGTCTCGCAGAGCCTTGGCCCGTATTTTTCGCATCGCCTCTTGCGCACTGCGCTTCGCTTTGCCATACAAGTCCTTGGAAAACCCTGTCAGAAAGGTCTGTTTTTGTTTCACACCTAAAGCTACCAGAGACAGGGTTTTCTAACAGCCTTTTTCTAACAGAAATTCGGCGATGAGTGCCCTTAATCACGCGGCATTC
>JARFPV010000236.1 GCA_029288115.1 Akkermansiaceae bacterium
GTACATGTCCGTGCGCTTGTCAAGGGGGGTGCGCTCGAATTGTTCAGGAGCCATGAAGAAAATGGAGCCAAATACTGCATCGCCGTGATCAATCGTCTGCAGCGATGGTGCCGCGGAGAATTTTGCCAATCCAAAGTCCACGATTTTGACCTGGAACTTTCCTGAAGGAAGCCAGCAAACCATCACGTTGCTCGGTTTGAGGTCGCGGTGGACAAGGTCCAGATCCTGCGCAGCAATGAGTGCCTCTTGGGTCTGAAGTGCGACCTCGCGCAAATCGTCCCACGTGAGTGTGGCACGCTCAACCATTTCATCGAGTGTTCTACCGTGGATGAGCTCCATCACAACGTAGGGGCCGTCGGCATCGATGCCGGCGTCATACACCGTTACGATGTGTGGGTGCTGAACGGATGACAGCGCGGTAGCCTCTTTCAGTAGGTGTTTGGTTGCCTCGTCCTGATCCTCATAGCCGCCTTCGGCAAGCACTCGCTTTATGGCAACTTCGCGGTTCAACTGAGTGTCGAATGCCTGATAAACGGCACCCACACCCCCTTGACCAATCTTACCTCTGATTTCGTAGCGCTCTTGGCTCATATACTTGAAAAAAACTTGCAAGCCAGTTTCTGCAAAATACCTCTCGGTGCAATGACCAATTTCATCCAATTCGTCAGTTTGTGCTGAAAATTTGAATTATGACATACACCACCACCTTTCAGTTGCACCGTTGATGTAGCTGGGGGATAGTCGCCGCGATGAGTGATAAGAAAGACAAAGACATGCCGGATGCCGATGATTTGCAGAAAATGATCAAGGACATGTTCGGTAAAATGGGCTCAGGCGTGACCATGCCGTTCCCCGGATTTTCTCATGACGACGGGGAAGACGCACCCGAGTCCACCGACTTTGATGATGTGGAAATGAAGAGTGCGGATGCGGTTTTCGATTTTAATTACAAACCACGTGACATCAAAGCACATCTCGATCGCTTTGTGATCCGGCAGGATGAAGCTAAAAAAGCACTCTCTATTGCCGTGTGTGACCACTACAACCATGCCAAGTACATGCGTGGATTGGAGCAGGAGCATGGAAAGATTCCGGAAAACATCGAGTATCAGAAGCAAAATGTCATCGTGGTGGGGCCTACTGGCGTGGGGAAGACATATCTGATCAAGCACATTGCTGAAATGATCGGTGTTCCTTTTGTCAAGGCGGATGCCACGAAGTTCTCAGAGACGGGGTATGTTGGTGGTGATGTGGATGATCTTGTTAGGGAGCTGGTGCAAAAAGCAGACGGCGATATGGAGCTTGCCGAATACGGGATCATTTATATCGACGAAGTGGATAAGCTTGCGAGCAGTTCCACCGGTATGGGGCGTGATGTTAGTGGGCGCGGAGTGCAGACGACCTTGCTCAAGCTCATGGAGGAAACCGAGGTGGCTGCTAGAAATCCTAACGACATGAAAAGCCAGATGATGGCAATGATGGACATGCAAAGCGGTAGAGGCGGTGGAAAAGACACTATCAACACACGCCACATTCTGTTTATTGTCAGTGGTGCTTTTTCCGGATTGGAAAAGGTGATCAAGAAGCGTCTTCGTAGCGGTCAGATCGGATTTGGCGCTGAAGTTTCCGAGAGTCCGATAGACGAGGAGCTTTTCAGTCAGATCAACACACAAGACTTTATCGACTTTGGGTTTGAAGCGGAATTTATTGGTCGCCTTCCTGTTCGGGTTGTGTGTGAGAAGTTGGAGTCGAAGGACTTCGTCAATATCATGAAGAACTCCGAGGGGAGTCTGCTACGCCAGTATGAGCGAGAGTTTGCGGCTTATGGGATTCAAGCAAAGTTTGAGGACTCTGCCATAGAACGAATTGCCGAGCGTGCAGAATCTGAAAACACAGGGGCCCGTGCACTGATGACTGTGTGCGAAGGCCTGTTGCGTGATTTTAAGTTCGAGCTGCCGGGAACTGCAGTCAGCGAGTTGACCATTGATTCGGACCTGATAGAGAAACGCGAGACTGTGCTGGAAAAATACCGTGAACTTGGCAAGCGGGTAGATGTCGCGAAGGCTCGAGAGGAGGCTGACCTTTACGCTCGTGAGTTTCATGAGAAGCACAGCATTCATATTCACTTTTCTGATGAGGCAGTTGCTTTGTTAGGTGAGGAGGCCGCTGAACAGGCGCGTAGTGTGCTCCAGCTCTGCCAGCAGAGATTCAAGGATTACCAGTTTGGTCTCAAGTTGATCGAGAAAAACACCGGAGTGGGTGAGTTTGATCTGGAAAAAGAAGCGGTTCTTGATGCTGACAAGTTCTTGAGTGAACGCGTGGTTCAGTCTTATAATACCGACACAGACACTGCACAGACTGACTGCACCTCCGAGAACGAGAGTGAGTAATCGGGCTGTGGGGTAGCTCTGCCACACCTCATGATATCCCAGAACCAGCAACAACCCATACCCATGCCAGCGGGTAGAGTGGATGTGCCCGGCGTGCTTTACGGCAGCCTCGGGCTAGGGCTATCGTTCGCTCTTTACTGGATCGGCCTTTTTAAGCGTGCCGACGCTTGGCTTTACGAATTGCTTCACAAACCACTATTTCATGAGAGCGTGGCTGAGCTTCCATCGATGGCGTTGATGATTCTTGCCGCTGCGGTTTTTTGTTACGGTATTTCATTTGCTGTGTTGGATTCACCGAGTCTCTGGCGAAAGCTGATTCTGGGGATTACTGCCATCGTGTTAACCTTGGCGATGGTTCCCGCGTGCGCTGTCTGGAATGTATATTTTTCACCTTTTGTTCAGCTTGTCGGTGTTTTCTGGAGTTGGTTCTGCGTCGTTCTATATACTCAGCACCACCGGATGCCCTGTGACCCCGTTTACGCGGAAATCCGGATGTCCAAACCTGAACCAGAGCTGTTGCAACCGGTCGAGAAGCCTGTCGCAGAACCCGTGGTGATCGAACATCCGCATAAGATTATTGATTTGGCCAAAACACAGGAGGAAAAATACAAGCCGAAAGCAGACCCGGCCGAAGAAACAAAACTTTCCGATGACAAGAAACCCGCAAAGCGAAAGCGGCCAAGGAAAAAACGTAACCGCAGATAACGCATGCCAAGAGCCGATTACCCAGAGCCTGTTGTTAACCTGATATCCGAGCTTAAGCATATGCCTGGCATCGGCCCGCGCAGTGCCGAACGTATCGCCGTCTGGCTGCTGCAGAATCCCAAGGCGCAGCCAGCTGCACTCGCTGAATCGTTGCTGGTTGCTGAGAAATCTGTGACGTCATGCCCGGTTTGCGGTTTTTTTGCCACGGCTGAAGGATGTACGGTCTGTGATGATTCATC
>JARFPV010000276.1 GCA_029288115.1 Akkermansiaceae bacterium
TGTATAAGAGACAGGGTAAGGTCGATGCCTTGGACAGCGGCTTTGTATTCGTCGAGGCTAGGGATTCTGCCGAGGATGGCGGAGAGGACGACGACGGGTGTGGAAGAGAGTAGGGATTCTCCTTTTTTACGCTTTGAGTCTTCGACCACTCGGCCTTGGAATAGTCGGGTAGAAGTAGCCATGACAGTATCGCCTTTTTCGGCTTTCTCCTGGTTGCCCATACAGAGGTTACAGCCTGGGCGCTCTAGATACATCATGTTTTCGTATTCAGTTCGCGCGGTGCTTTTGGGCGCATCGTCGTTGAATTCGAAACCGGAATATTTCTGCAGAATATCCCAGTCGCCTTCGGTCTTGAGTTCATCGATGATGTTGTAGGTGGGGGCGGTGACAACGAGCGGAGCCTTAAAGGTGACTTCACCTTGTTGAGCTTCCAGATTTTTAAGCATCTTGGAAACGATTTTGAGGTCGCCTTTGTGGACCATGCAGGAACCAACGAAACCGAGATCGACGGCTTTTTCTCCACCGTAGTATGAGAGGGCGCGGATGACGTCGTGGGTGTATCGCTTGGAGACGTCGTCGTTGTTGACGTCGGGGTCGGCGATCATAGGCTCGTTGATGATGTCGAGGTCAACAACGACTTCGGCGTGGTACTTGGCATCGCTGTCCGGAGTGAGGGCTGGTTTGTCGCCTGAGCGGATTTCAGCGATGCGTTTGTTGGCGATATCGATGAGGCCTTGGAGAACTTGCGCTTTGTTGTCCATGCCTTTGTCGATCATGACCTGGATTCGGCTTTTGGCGATCTCGAGGGACTCGATCAGGGTTTCGTCCTGCGAAATACAGATTGAAGCCTTGGCCTTCATTTCAGCCGTCCAGTCGGTGAACGTGAATGCCTGGTCGGCGGGGAGGGTTCCGATGTGAACCTCGATGACGCGGCCTTGGAAAACGTTGTCGCCGCCAAATTGATCAAGCATCTGGGCTTGGGTGGCGTGAACGACATCACGGAAATCCATGTGATCTTTGAGTTCGCCTTTGAAGGTGACTTTAACGGACTCTGGGATGGGCATGCTGGCCTCACCTGTAGCGAGAGCGAGGGCGACGGTTCCGGAGTCTGCACCGAAGGCAACACCTTTTGACATACGGGTGTGGGAGTCGCCACCGATGATGATGGACCAATCGTCTACGGTGAGATCGTTGAGCACCTTATGGATGACGTCGGTCATGGGGTGGTATTTACCATCGGGATCACGCCCAGTGATGAGGCCGAAGTCGTTCATGAATTTCATGAGTTTCGGAGTGTTGGCCTGAGCTTTTTTATCCCAGACCGAAGCGGTGTGGCAGCCTGACTGGTAGGCGCCATCAACGATAGGGGAGATGACAGTAGCGGCCATGGCTTCAAGCTCCTGCATGGTCATGAGGCCGGTGGTGTCTTGGGAACCGACGATGTTGACCTCGGCGCGGACGTCTGAGCCGGCATGGAGTGTGAGGCCGGGCGTAGTGCCGACGGCATTTTTGTTAAAGATTTTCTCAACGGCCGTTAGACCTTGTCCTTCGTGGGAGATTTCCTTGGACTGGGCGTAGACGACGGGGGCTTCGATACCGAGAGTTTTGGCAGCGAAGGTTTGCAGTTTCTTCCCGAAAACGACGGCGTAGGAGCCGCCAGCCTTCATGAATTCCATCTTTTGTGGGGTGAAGGCCTTGGAGATGTCCTTGAGTTCGGTGTCGCCTTGGTAGAGCTTTTTGTCTTTGGAATTGATGGTGAGCACGGTGCCTGTTTCTACGGAGTAGATTTGCTCAAGAACGGCATCGCCATTTTCGTCGAGTACGGTGTTGCCCTCGGCGTCTTTCTTTTTGCTCCAGTTTTTCAGGTCGATACCAATGCCGCCGGTGACGTCGACAGTGGTGAGGAAAATAGGAGAGATGCCGTTGGTTCCGGCAACGATGGGGGCGATGTTTACGAAGGGCACGTATGGGCTGGCTTGACGACCGGTCCAGAGGGCGACGTTGTTGACGCCAGACATGCGGGAGGATCCCACGCCCATGGTGCCTTTCTCGGCGATGAGCATGACGCTCTTGTCGGGGTGGAGTTTTTGCAGGGCCTTGATTTCCTGCTGAGCTTCGGGGCTGATGAGGCATTGGCCGTGGAGTTCCCGGTCGGCGCGGGAGTGGGCTTGGTTGCCGGGAGAGAGGAGATCGGTGGAGATGTCTCCTGTGCCGGCGATGTAGGTAACAACCTTGATTTCTTCCTGAACATCGGGAAGTTTCGTGAAAAATTCAGCGGCGGCGTAGCTTTCGAGGAGGTCTTTGGCGATGGAGCTACCTGCTTTGAAGGCGTCTCCGAGGCGTTGCATGTCGGCATCGTAGAGGAAGACCTGGGTTTTGAGGACCTCGGCTGCTTCATGTGCAATGTCGGCATTGTCGCCGAGGGCAAGGTCGATCAGGACATCCATCGAGGTGCCGCCTTTCATGTGAGAAAGCAGCTCAAAGGCGAAGGCGGGAGTGATTTCCTCGACGGTGGTGTCGCCGAGGATGATTCCCTTGAGGAAGTTGGCTTTTTCTCCTGCGGCGCTGGTTGTTCCGGGCAGGGTGTTGTAGATGAGGAAATCAAGGGAGTCTTTCCTGTGTGGATGACTGGTATCCTTGATTTGGCTGATGATTTCTGCCAAAAGTTCGCCGCTATCGATGGGGAGTGGGTGCAAGCCTTGGGTTTTGCGGTCTTCAATTTCTTGGATGTAATCTTGGTAGAGGCTCATTGGTTGATGAAGTAAGAAGAGAGTTTAGGAAAATGATGGCGAAAAGTGTTGTCTGCTTAGAAAGCAAGAAGCCTGCTGGAAGGGCAGGCGCGGGGAGGATAGGGGGGCATTGGGTAATGTCAAGACGGCAAAGCCGTTGGTATGACAGGGGATTTGCGCGTGGTTACTGCGACTTCAGGGTGACCTTGCTGAGCCGCCAGTCGCCGTTCTCTGTTTTAGTCCATACCAAGGTCGCTGGGGCACTATCCGAGTGTGTCCGGCC
>JARFPV010000307.1 GCA_029288115.1 Akkermansiaceae bacterium
AAACATCAGGCCGATGACAAAACCAATGGCTCCGAACTTGAGGGTTTGCGACTTAAACCTAACAACAAACAAAACCACGGCGAGCAAGCCAAGCATTGCGAGCATCATTTCGTGGATGAACATGCGGCTGTAGTAGGCGAGCAGTGGAGAGGTCGCTAACAGCACGGCGGCGGCAAGCACCGGGATGTCACCGAATCGCCTGCGCCAGAGAAGAGGCACGGCGACCAGCAACATGCCGGAAATCACTGGAACAAGCCGCAGGGTGTGCTTGGTCATCTGCGGCCAGCTGGATTCATCTTTCACCCGGCAGACTGTGGCGGCGGCGGAGCTGAGTAACGGTCCGTGGTTATGCACCGGGTTGAACTGGTACTCACGCTTGGGATTGACGCGGCTCTCGGTAATACGCGCCCCGGTAGCCTCATCGAAATGAAATGGCCGCTTTTCAAGGTTATCGATGCGTAACAGCGCGGCAAGCGTCAGCACACATGCCCAACAAAGAATGAGCCAGACTTTACTTGCGCAATTTCCCATAGGTTGAAAGATTGATGAACGAGCACGTGTTTACATGCCAATGCTGGAAAAGGAAGATCAAAGCAAACATAACTCTGAAAGAGCGATTCTTTTGGTGACACCGGTCTGGAAGGATTCCAGCAGGCTGGCGGTTTTTGGTAGGGAGCTCGCCGTCCACCTGGCGGGATGCGACTACAATCTGGAATGGATGATTGCCGATGACGGCTCAGGTCCTGACGAACGCCAGCAGCTCACCGAGCTACACGTAGAACTGAAGCAAACGTATGCGAATATGAGCCTGCACTTCGCGGACGCGCACCGCGGTAAGGGGTCGGTGGTAAGGGAGGCGTGGGCGCAGCGGCCGGACGCCGACTGGTATGTCTTTGTGGATGCCGACGGCAGCCTGCCGCCAGATGAGCTGTCGCGCGTCCTTGATGCTGGACTGGAAAGCGACAAAACCATCATGCCAATTCGTAAGCGTACCGAGCACACGCATGTCGATCTGACACTTCCGCGACGCGTGGTTCACAAGCTGTTTATCCTTGCAGTGCGGATCATCGTGGGTGTGCGCTGCACTGACCCGCAGTGCGGTGCCAAGATGCTCAAAGGAGACGATTACCGTAAGGTGGCGGCATCACTACGCGAAATTGGTCTCGCATTTGATACCGAAATGCTCACCGCACTGTCAGAAAACGGCATCGTTTGGAAAGAAATGCCAGTCACCTGGATCGAACGCGACGGCGGCAAGGTCAAACCCATGCGCGATGCCTGGGGAATGCTCGCCGCACTGTGGAAAATCCGCCAGCGGCAACGTTCCGGAGAATTCAAGGCCTAGCCCCCACCAAAAAAAAACCCGGATCCTGCAGAAGCAGAATCCGGGGTGATTAAAGTTCAGGTCAGTTACTCAGGCTTTCCGAAGACCTCGACCTCGATGTAGTGGTTCATCTCGTTTGCACTGTTTCCATTGCTGTAGAGGCGCACGTAGCGAGCCTTGGTGCCCTTGCCGTTGACCAGCTGGCCGAAGCGGCTCTCAACGTATGGCTGATTGTTGCCCTTGCCGAGTTTCGACGAGTTGTCGTAGTCGTTGTTGAACAGGGTAGTAACGCCTTCCTTGAAGTCCGGGTCGTCAGATGCCTGCACGATGATGTCGTGGTAAGCACGTTTCTGGCCGTGGAAGTGCCACATGACGATGGCGTAGATCGGGTTGCTCTTCTCCAGGTCGATCTGGACCCACTGGGTGCCTTCGATCAACTCGAGGAAGTAACCTTCGCCGGTCTCCTTCTCGCCGTCAGTGATGAGCTCAGGCTCGCCAAGGATCGGGTAGTCGTCACTGGCGGTAACTTTCTTGCCTTTGGCGAGGTTCACCGTGCCCTCTGGGACGAGGAATTTAGGGAACTTCTTGGTCTCGGGCGCAAGGTTCTTGATGCCCTTGGGCTTGGGTGAGCCTTCGATCACCTCCTTGGGGAGGTCGGTGGTCAGTTCGACACCGCCTTGGGTTCCGACGCCTGGGTCGTTGGTGCCTGAGCCACCTGTGTTGTCGCCGTCTTCGGCACCGTCTTTATCGCCGCAAGCGCCGAGCATGAGAGCTGCGGCTGCGCCGAGGATGAGGTTCGATACTATGGATGTTTTGGTTGGTTTCATACTTGTAGTTGTTCGGGAGTGAATACGATTGGTTCTTTTTTCAGAGCGGATGGATTCACCCAGAAGATGGGTGCCTCGCTCTCGAAAGCGTGTTTTGCGTCGCAGTTGAGTTTTGCCTCGCCACGGACGGAAGCAAAGAAGTTCTCAAGGTGCGGTTGGTGGGGTGGTTTGTTGAGTACGCCGGGAATGGTGTATTCCTCGGGAGCTGCGGACTCGTAGGAGGCAACGCCGTCGCTTGCCGCAGGCTTGGGTGGTGCCGGCTTCTTGCGCATGTATCCGCGGCGGACGAGGTCGTCCCACTCTGGAGCCGTGCTCTCGCGATACATCGCGCTGGAGCTTGCCATCTCGGAAATGTTGACGGTGCCGTCAGTTCCCATGAAACTCTCGTAGAAACCGCCGCCCGCACTTGTCGTGGTAAGCACCTGGTAAAAGGCACGAACAGGTCCCTGGGGAGCGTCATACTCGAAGATCGCCATCACGTTGTCGAAGTGCTCGCGTGTCTTGAAGTAATCATTGCCACCGGAGGCATATACCGATTTGGGCTGGCAGTTTAGGAACCACCCGAAGACATCGATCTGGTGGGCACCGAGATCGGAAATAGGGCCACCGGAAAGGTCACGGTAGAATCGCCAGTTCATGAACTGGTGCATGTCTTTGAAGCCGTACTTGGTGAGCCGATCCTGGTCGATGGTCAGGCGTTTGTTGTAGGAAATGTCCTGGGACGATTTCAGTGCGCGGTTCCACTGGCCATTGATGTTGACGATGGTTCCGCAGACCTTGTTGTTATTGATCAGGTGATCGAGGGTGAAACGGTAACGCGGGTTACTGCGGCGCTGGTGACCGATTTGGCAAAGCTTGCCGGATTCTTCAGCGGCACGCACGATCGAGCGCGCACCGTCGAGGGTATTCGACATCATTTTTTCGCAGTAAACATTTAGGCCGGCCTTGAGACATGCCACGGTGTGTGGTGCGTGCCAGAAGTCGGGAGTGGCGACGACCGCAACGTCCAGACCTTTCTCTTTTTCGAGCAGGTCCTCGATATCGGTGTAAGTGTTCGGCATCTCACCTTGTATGGCGCGCACCTTGCCGGCGCCGCCTTTGAGGTTGTAGTCCCAGATATCGCAGACCGCCTGGAAGTGGAGGCCCGGGATGTTTGACATAGCCTCGAAGAGCACACGGCCCTGCTTGCCCATGCCGATGAGTGCCACGTTGATTTTATCGTTATTCCCGTCTGCAGCCTTGAGGATGGACGGGGCAGCGAGTACCAGACCGGCACCTGCGACGGTGCTGCCCTTGGCTAAAAAATCTCGTCGGTTCATAATGGTGGAATTTTGGGTTAGGTTTCTCGATCAGGTCGGGATGATTACCACTTCTTGAGGATGCAGAGGCGGTTGTGGTTTGCCCAGTTCAGTGCCATGGCAATCATGACAACGTGGATACCGAGCCATGCGACGCCGGCGTCCTGTTTGATCAGGATCAATCCCCAAGTGAGACCAACGTAGATCAGGCCGAGAACGAGCAGGCTGACACGGTTGGCGACGCCGAGCAGAATGGTGATGCCGAGCACGATGAGTGCCGGCCCAAGAATCTTGTCAAACAGGTTGAGTGCCCAGTTCATCATCAAAGGCTCGCCCTTGAACGTGTCCTTCATGGACTCGGGGATACCGCTGTAGTTATCAAAGGCATATCCTTTTGTGCTGGCGACCTCGGTGAGGTCTGGATCATAGGCTTCGCCGTCGACTTCAATCGGCTGTTCGCTCATGACTTTTCCGGCGAATTTTTCAATTCCGGTTTGTAAGGCGCGGATGCCAAGCCAGAGGCGGAGCAAGAGCGTTGCGAAGACTTGACCGAGTGTGCTGCTTTTTTCAGACATGATGAGTTGTTTGGTAATGATTTAGGCATGAAACTGCCGATGTGCGAGGCTGAGATTACGCGCTCACATCAGCAAGCTTTCAGGAAATATGCGTATGTCACGCCCGCAGGTCAAGAGCAGGGTTTGGGGTCGTTGTAGATCCCTTATTTTACGGTCATGGGCGCAAACTCGATGCACATCGCCTTGGGAACGGAGATTTTCAC
>JARFPV010000367.1 GCA_029288115.1 Akkermansiaceae bacterium
CATCAACATGACTCACGATACCAGCGGGACTTTAGAGGCGTGGTGGACACACACCAGCGATAACGTTTGGCAGCGCATCTTCGACTTTGGCGATGATGCGGCCAACGCAAGCTACGTCATGTATTCGCCGGTGGGCAATCCCAACGGCCTAAGCAGGCAGATCACCTCGATTAGACAAGGTACGAATGCGGAGCAGCAAGTGCTGGTCGATCCGAGACTCGCAACCGGCTCCTATCACGTCGCGATCGTCGTGGACGACGCCGCCGATGAACTGCGATACTATCTGAACGGTGTCTTACAGGGCACTAACAATGCCATGACCTATAACCTCAATGATGTCAGTAATGCCAATGCCTATCTCGGGAAAGCAATGTTTCCCGATCCCTACTTGGCAGGTTCCATCGACGAGTTCCGTATCTACAACACGCCGCTGAGCGACGCGGAGGTTTTGGCCAGTTTCACGGCTGGCCCGGATGCCATCCCCGAGCCCGGCTCGCTGGCGCTGCTGGGCCTCGGCGGCCTTGCACTCATCCTCCGCCGTCGCAAGTAGCGACTATGGCGGACAAGTCCTCCGTCGCCGCAAGTAACCCGGCCTCGGAAAACCAACCATCCTTCCAACCCCACTTCCGGTCACCCGGGCGTGGGGTTTTTCTGTGGCCGGTGCTTCCAACCCCGTAGTTCTAACGACATAGGAGAGCGTGACGGGGCTGGGTTCCTCTTGTCAAATCGGTCTCATGAACTAGGCTGTGCATCGTGAATCCAAGGGAAACCCACGCCAGACAACGTACAGCGCAGACCTCCTGTGGCGAAGGCGTGTGCGTGGAAACTCAGGACAAACCCACACGGATGATATGCTTGAAGCCCTCCTCAACGAACTACAAGACTTTCAACGAGACAACCAGAAAAGCCATGGGCAAGGACGCAGTCAAGTCATCCAAGACCAAGCCGAACATGCGTGTGCTTTCGCTCGTAAGAACGGGATCCTAGAAAGCCCTCCATACAGTTTCGCATAGATTGTATGCCCCCTTAATTATTGTGTCGGGGATATTTTGCTCCTGTTGATTCTTGCAATAATAAAGTTTGACTTTATAATTTATAAGTAACATGTTTAGTTTCACAAGAATCATGCCATGAAACATATTCACCGGAATATCACGGAAAACATCTTGTTTGCCTTGAAGCGCAACCCGGTTGTCTTTCTGAACGGGCCGAGACAAGCCGGCAAGAGCACCCTGGTGCAGAAGCTCTCGATCACCGATTATCCGGCTGAGTATGTCACATTCGACAATGCCACTCAAATGGCGGCGGCCTCAGTGGCGCCAGAAGTGTTTCTTACAAACCGGGACGGGTCACTCATTGTCGATGAGGTGCAAATGGTGCCGGAATTGTTCCGCCCTCTCAAAATGGTGGTCGATGAATTACGTCTTGCTGACAAGGCAAATAGCAATGGCCGTTTCCTGCTGACAGGATCAGCCAATATCATGGCCTTGCCGAAGCTCTCGGATCCACTGGTGGGGCGCATGAGCGTCAAAACCCTATACCCCCCGTCAAGCGGCGAAGCACTCGGCGGTGAATGCAGCTTCCCGGATCACTTGTTCGCGGGCAACTTCCCTGCCATCAAAACAAAGGTTTCACTCAATGATGCGATCCGCGCGGCGACATTCCCCGAAATATCAGGTAAGGAAGCGCGAGAGCGCAGTGAATGGTTTGAGGGGTATTTGACGACCATCCTTCAACGTGATGTGCGGACCATTGCCGAGCTTGATAAAATCAGCCTCTTGCCTGTGATGCTGCGCGTTCTTGCCTCACGTGCAGGAAGCCTGATGAATGATGCCAGTATCTCACGTGATATGGGACTTAATGCCGTAACCAGCAAAAGTTACCGAGGTATTTTACAAGCCATGTTTTTGAATTTCGATGTGCGCCCATGGTATCGTAATATCGGTAAACGCCTGGTGAAATCACCCAAGGGTTACTTGGTTGATACCTTGTTGTTGTGCCATTTGCTCGACTGGAACCTCGACGGTTTAAGTACGAACAAGCATGATCTTTATGGTCATGTTGTTGAGAACTTCGTGGCTACCGAATTGTTGAAACTACTCTCGTTTTCCGATGTCAGGGCGAACCTCCTTCACTTCCGCACCAGCGACGGCAAGGAAGTAGATTTTATCCTGGAGCGTCCCGATGGCACCCTTGCTGGCATTGAGGTTAAAACGTCAACCCGCGTAGATGCGGGTGATTTCAAAGGATTGAGGGAATTACAAAAGGCCACAGGGAACGATCTTCAATGCGGTATCGTTTTATACGCGGGTAAGGAGATCGTCCCATTCGGAGAAAAGCTTTTTGCCATTCCGCTTTCTGCGCTGTGGCAATAACCGCCCCTTCAAAGTCCGCATTCACTATTTAACATTCCTTGTTGGTTATTGGATATTCCTCTTTTCCCACCGCACTCGTCGAGCCTCGTCCTATCAAGCTACTCACTTCGAACCATAGGTCTATATTCTGCCGACCGACCTCTCGAAAATAGGCAAGGTTCTCAGAAAGAAACGGGTTGTCCCATAGCGCTCAATAAGTAGGGTTGCGTTAGACCCTTTGCCAAAAGGAATTGCCGGAACGGTCGAGGTGAGGGTGGTGAACCTCCAAGGCGTTTTGAGGAAGTGGATCGGGATCCCCGACCGAGAAACAACGCAGGAGGGCAGCATCTTCACCCGAAACCCGGACCTCAAGCGAAGCCTGACTCAACAATCCAAACCAATCCGTTTCGGCAAGGACTTTTGGCAACGGGTCTCAACTCAAGTTTTTCCCTAACAAGTATGAATATCAACCTAGCTACCCGTATTGCTGGCATCGCGCTGGCTGTCTTCTCCCTATCCACTCTGGCCCAAGCTAATGAGCCCGACATCAAGGATCTCAAGATCTACCCCGGCAAAGCCCCCGGTGAGCCGACCTTGAAGGAGGGCGAGAAGATCAAGGAGACGACCCGCGGTGGCTTCTGTTTCAACATCCACGAACCGACGATCGACGTGTATCACGCCAAGGGTGAGAACCGCCCGAAGGCGGCCGTCGTGATCTGTCCTGGCGGCGCTTACAGTGGGTTGGCCCCTGGCGTGGAGGGAATCCCCGCTGCCAGGTGGCTGCAGGCAAACGGCATCACTGCCGTTCTCCTGTATT
>JARFPV010000524.1 GCA_029288115.1 Akkermansiaceae bacterium
GTCATCCTTCAACCTGGCTGCGTGATCGGTGCTGACGGCTATGGTTACGAGTTCATCGATGGTAAACATGTGAAAATCGATCAAGTGGGCACTGTGGAGCTTGGTGATGATGTAGAGGTCGGTGCGAACACCACCATCGATCGTGCGCGTTTCGGAAAAACAAAAATCGGCAAGGGCACCAAAATCGATAACCTCGCTCAGATCGCACACAACGTTCACATCGGCGAGAACACCCTCGTAGTGGCGCAGGTGGGGCTTGCCGGAAGCTCGAAGATTGGTAACTACGTGACACTCGCCGCGCAGTCCGGCTGTGTTGACCACATCAAGATTGCCGACAAAGCAACCCTTGCCGCGCGTACGGTTGCCACAAAAGACATCCCGCCGGGAGGGGGAGTTTACATGGGGATGCCCGCCAGGCCCATGCGTGAGGAAATGAAAAAAATGGCGCTTGTTTCCCGATTACCCGCACTCATCGCCGAAGTAAAAGCCCTTCGCAATAAGAAAGACTGATTATCGTTCAAAACGGATCACTTTTCCCGTTTTCTGGGTGGACTCTGACACGGATCGAGTGCAAACCCGTGGCGCCCAATTACTCACGCAAAATACCAATGGATATTCAAATCGCTACTCTCTGTGATCATGCTGCCGACTACAATGGCAAGATGGTCGTCTCCGGCACGATTGACGTGCTTGCCGCTCCCCAGCTTCCCGTCGTGCAGCCTCAGTGCTGCCTCGCAATCCGCCTCTGCATCACTCCTGACGATAACGGGCAACACAAGTTTTCTGTCAATATCATCGACGGCGATGGTAAGTCACTCGACGAGAAAATGCCCATCGATGCCGACATGCCGATCGAAATCCCTGAGGATGTGCCTTTTGTAACACGCAATTTGATTCTCAACTTGCAGGGGCTTCGTTTTCATGAAGCTGGTGTCTATTTCGTCGATATCACGATTGATGATGAACTGGTGCAACGACTACCGCTGCGAGTTGTTCAAGTCGATCAGCGACAGCCAAACCAACCTGCTTCATAGCGGACAAGAAAATCATGCAGCCCGACCGTCGATACCGTTGTGCTCTGGTGACAGGTGCTTCATCCGGACTCGGTGAGGAATACGCGCGCAAGATTGCACCGCTGTGCTCGACGCTGGTCATCGTAGCACGACGAAAAGAACTGCTCGATGCCCTGGCTGCCGAGATATCTGCCCAGCACCCAGACACCGAGGTGCATTGCATTACTGCAGATCTGACCGATGACAAGGAGCGCGTTGGGTTATTTAAAATGCTCGCCGCCATGGCGCTGGCTCCTGATTTATTAGTGAACAACGCCGGTATGGGCGACTATGGCTCGTTCGACACCTCAGAGTGGAAAAAGCTCGATGCCATGA
This sequence comes from Akkermansiaceae bacterium, assembly GCA_029288115.1. Classification (GTDB taxonomy): domain Bacteria; phylum Verrucomicrobiota; class Verrucomicrobiia; order Verrucomicrobiales; family Akkermansiaceae; genus Oceaniferula. The sequence goes on from JARFPV010000524.1 coordinate 1,389, forward strand.
TCCAGGTAAACGTCACTGCGCTGACGCATCTGTGTCACGGTATTCTACCCGGAATGTTAAGCCAGGGCGGGGGAGCCATCATCAATGTCAGCTCGCTGGCAAGCACCCTGCCAATTCCGGACTTCGCCGTGTATGCAGCCACCAAGGCATACGTGAGTAGTTTCTCCGAAGCACTTAGGTTAGAGCTCAGAGAGTTCAATATCCCAGTGCTTGCAGTCTGCCCTGGCCCCGTTCACACCGGCTTTGGGAAGATTGCGACACGCGAGGAAAGCGCCGAAGCATTACCGTCGAGAGAAGGGTTCTACGTAACCAAGGAACAAGTTGTATCGGATTCCCTTCGTGCGCTTCATGCAGACAGGGCACGTGTCTACCCTGGGTGGAAAATCGCACTCCTCGCCGGAGCGATTTCCCTGATGCCCATGGCTCTTGTGAGAGCAATCAGTTTGAGCCGACGCGGTAAGATCTAACCTCCCATCCCATGATCTACTACTGGGATATCATTGGGACTTTTTTCTTCTGTCTTTCAGGTGCCTTGGCGGGTCGGCAGAAAGACATGGACTGGTGGGGGGTATTTGTCATCGCACTGGTCACTGGCACAGGTGGCGGCACGCTGAGAAGCATCATGATCGGCGACCTGCCACCACCTGTTTTTCGCGACCCACATTACGTAATCATAGCAGCCATTGCGACACCGTGTGCCATGCTCATCCCTAGCTGGTGGGAAAAATTTCGCCGTGAGGTCTCTGTCATGGATGCGATAGGACTGGGTGTTTTTGTTTGCCTTGGAACACACATCGCCATGGATCACGGCCTCGCATGGTGGGCGGCAATAGGTATGGGGGTGGTGACAGCAACATTCGGAGGCGTTACTCGCGATATTTTGCGCGCCGAAATTCCACTCGTGTTCCGGCGTGAAATCTACGCTACTGCAGCACTGGCTGGCGGTCTTCTGCTGGTCGGGTTGGAGTGGCTTGGAATGGAAAAACACCTGAGCATCCTCATCGCTGCTGCCTGCACCGCTGGGATTCGCCTGCTCGCAATCCGCTACGCCATCAATCATTCCAAGTAACCACCAGAAAGACGCCACAAACCGCGCTGAATGGCAGTTACATAATATTCGTATATTTTATCCTTACTTATTGAACGTAAGTTACTTGAAATTCATATATTCCACTCCTCGTCGAGCGTGTTCGGGTAGCATTTCATCACCGACTGAATCAAAGCCCGGCCGCTTTGTTCTTCATCGAGAATCACCTGATTGACGCCCGATCCGGTGAGTTCCTCCAGTTCACGGGAGAATTTCGTGCGCGCGTAAACGACGATCGATGGACTCATTTCCCGAATGGTCGGCAAGGCGGATAGCACGGGCTCTTTGTGAGGGAAAGTGAACGCAATAGCTCGTGCTGTTTCGACATGAGCGAGCTCCAGGGCAATCCTCTGCCCAGCATCGGCAAAAATACACTTCACTCCCCGGCTAAGCAGGTCTTTCACCGTATTGGCATTCATTTCAATGACCGCGACACGGATATTCGCCTTGTGGAGGTTCTCATGCAGGTTTCTCCCTACAGGTCCGTAGCCGCAAATGATCACATGGTCATTCAATTCATCGATTTTGCCCCCCATGCCCAGTGCTCGTGCCGATTTTGTGTTGCTGTGCTTTGTGCTACGCAGCCATCGGACGCCTGGAACGCTCCATTTCATGAGTGAGGGCACCAATCCCATCGTCAAGGCGGTGCAGACCAGCAGGATCTGCTCCATCAACGGTGTCAGCGCGCCCAATTCGCCTGCTCGGTTTAACAGGACGATAGAGAACTCTCCCGAGCTGCAGAGCGCGGCGGCGGTTGTTAGCCAACTGCCCATGCGTAATCCGGCGCAGCGTGCGGCAATAGCCACGATTATGCCTTTTGCCAGCAGGATCAGCAGTGCAAACCCTATGATCAATAGCCAGTTTTCCGTGATGGATTTCACATCGATCAGCAAACCGATGGAGACGAAAAAAACGGTCAGGAACAGATCCTTGAACGGCAACACGTCTGCAAGCACACGGTGGCTGTAGATGGAGCCGCTGACCACCACCCCGGCAGCAAAAGCCCCGAGCGCAGGACTGAGGCCGAGCATTCCTGAGGCAACTGCGACCGCGCAACCCAGTCCCACCACCGCTACGGTGAACAGCTCACGACTGCGTGTCCTGGCCACAGCATTCAAAATTTGAGGAATACCGAATCGGCTCAAGACGACCACGCCGATACAGAACGCCAGGCCTTTCACCATCGCTAAGCCGAGCGAAAGCATGGGATTCTTGCTGTCGCCCAGTATTGCCGGCAGCAAAACCATAAACAGAATGACGGCCAGATCCTGGAACAGTGCGATTCCGAGTGCCGCTCGTCCTTGCGGGCTCTCGGGTTGGCCCATGTCCTGAAAGGTTTTAATCGAGACCGCTGTCGAGGACAGAGCCATTGCGAATCCAATCGCTACCGCGTGATTCAATGGCACTTCCATTGCAACCGCCACCCCGGCTCCCGCGATCGTGCACAGCGACATCTGGATCCCACCTCCTAGAAACGCCGGACGCCTGAGTTGCTTCAGCTCGTCCACCGAGAATTCGATACCCAAAGTGAAGAGCAGTAAAATCACTCCGAGTTCTGAAAGCGCGTGAATCATCGTGCTCGAGTCAGCTCCTGCCCATTGCAGAATGCCGCTGTTAGCGAGCACGAGCCCGCACAGAAAATACCCGACTAGAAGCGATTGTTTGAATTTCGCCAGTACAAGAGAAACAAGCACGACCGACCCTAGAATGAGTGTAAGAAGGATGAAGAATGCGGGAACGGTGTCCGCAACTGCTAGAGGGGGGCTAGGCATAACGACACAATAATCTTTTTCCCGCTCACTGACCACTGGAAATCGTTGCCAAACAGCAAAGATTGTCAGTATCTGAAGCGATAGCTCGGATCAGGTGATCGAGTCTCTGAAAAGCTTTGCATATTTTGCTCAAAGCGTGAAAAATATAAATGCTTCAACGTATACAATCTATACATGATTAAATCCCAGAGCTCATTTTCCTTCATCTCGACCTTTGGCATGCTTGCCCTGGTGCTGGCAAATCCAGCTGTAGGGCGGGAGCTCTCCTTCAATCTGGATGTCAGGCCCATTCTTTCTGACCGATGCTTTGCGTGTCATGGATTCGATGCAAACAAGCGCGAAGGCGATCTTCGGCTAGACGAACCGGACGGCAAGGACGGGGCATACCGGATCCACGAAGGGTCGGCAGCAATCACTCCTGGATCGCTCGAAAAAAGCGAAGTCTGGAAACGCATCATCAGAACCGATAAGGATGAGGGGATGCCGCCACCGGATTCACACAAGAGCGTGCTGTCAGACGAAGAACAGGCGATCATCAGGCAGTGCAACCTCGAAGGCGCCAAATACGACAAATTT
>JARFPV010000435.1 GCA_029288115.1 Akkermansiaceae bacterium
GACCAACACCCCGCAGCAGATCTGTTAGCACGAAACCTAGCGATCAAGGCCCGCATCGTGGAAGAGGATGAAAAAGAAACCTCAGGAATCCGCGCATTACTTAACTTCGGCCACACCATCGGTCACGGCATCGAAGCCTCACTCCCCTACGGAGCCATGCTGCACGGCGAGGCGATCTCGCTCGGAATCCGATCGGCACTTTTCCTGTCGGAAAAAATCAACGGCTTAGCCAACGCCGAGAGCCAACAAGTCCTCGATTTGTTAGATCGTTTTCAACTACCTCTCACCCTACCTGACACCATCAGTACCGAAACGGTCATGGACAAACTCAGCAGGGACAAAAAATTCACAGGCGGAAAAATCAAATTTGTCCTACTGACCGCACTGGGTGCTGCCGAGGTCTCAGACAAGGTCACACTTGAGGATATCCGAGAAGCTGTGGAGCATCTTCGGTCGTAACATGACCGCCCCGGTCATGTTAAGCAAACCGCTTGAGAAAACGCACGTCGTTTTCAATGAGCAGGCGGATGTCTCTGATGCCCCACTTGATCATTGCAAGGCGGTCGATTCCCATCCCGAACGCATAGCCAGTTACTTTATCGGGTGAGAACACATCATCGCCACGCACTTCACAGAGGGACTCAAACACCGCAGGATCGACCATGCCGCAGCCTGCAATCTCAATCCATTTTGGTTCCTGCCCCTTGGCGTGCAGTTTGATGTCGATTTCAAAGCTCGGCTCGGTAAACGGGAAGAAGTGTGGGCGGAAACGCACCTCGGTATCATCACCAAACATGCTACGCAGAAAAAACTCCAGGGTGCCCTTAAGGTCACCCAACTTCACATCGGTATCGACGTAGAGACCCTCAAGCTGGTTAAAAACAGAAAGGTGGGTGGCGTCGATCTCGTCTCGACGGTATGCCGAACCCGGTGCGATGATCCTTACCGGCGGTGTTGCTTTTTCCATGGTGCGAATCTGCACACTGGAGGTATGGGTGCGGAGAAGCTTTCCGCTATCGAAGTAGAAGGTATCCTTCTCGTTACGCGCTGGTTGATCCTCAGGCGTATTCAGGGCATCAAAGCAATGGAACTCGGTTTCAATTTCCGGTCCTTCCGCAAGGGCAAAGCCCATTCGGCGCAACACCTGAATCGCATGATCCTTCACCTGAGTGAGTGGATGAATAGCTCCTGCTGGAAGCGGCCGTGATGGCAAAGTCAGATCGATTCCCTGCACCGACTTCTTGTCGGCCTCATCGGCGAGCGAGGCCTGTTTGGCTTCGATGGCCGAGGTAATCGCCTGACGTGCCGCGTTGAGCAACTGGCCCATCACCGGCTTCTCCTCCTTGGATAGATCCTTCATCCCTGCCGAGGCAGCTGTAAGACGTCCTTTTTTCCCGAGGAATGCCACACGGGCATCGTCGAGAGATTTCTCATCGCTCGCTGCTCCGATCGCTTCTAGAGCGTCAGTCTGGATGGTTTCAATTTCCTGCTTCATGGGCGGGGAGTTATTTAGGGGATTTGATGATGAAGTAAACACTCAAATCGTGAACTGCTACGCCAGATCACTTGGTGTTACTTTATAGTGCGCACCGCAACGCGGGCAATTTACGGTGATTTTTTCTTCTCCTAGGAAAAGCTCGTCCGGTTTCTCTTTCCATGCGCCAAGCGTCGATACGATACGCTCCTTACTGCAGCCGCAGGCAAAGTGGAACTTGCGGGTCTCGAGCACTTTCGTCTGCTCGTCCTCGGTGATGCCTAAGACCTTCTCCGCGTTGAGTTCCCCAAACCACTCCTCATCATAGCCAGGCTGGGCTGCGACCAGAGCGTAATTCTCGTCATCGAGCCGGAAGCACTTCGCCGGGCGTTGTTCACTCTGGGCGTAATAGTGCTCAATCCAGTCGATGGGATCGTTGCTAGAGAGATCCACGCTGGTGGTGCGGGGCTCCTGACCTGACACGCTGGTTTGGCTAAACAGCAAGTTCGTCGCAGGTTCCTTCACATCCTTGGTGAAGAGACGACCAGTGATATTCTCGAAGGTGCTCGACCCTGTGACAAAGAAATTCACCCTCGGCGCGCGCTGGCTAACTGTCCAAGCGATGGTTTCCGCCCACGGACGTGCCGTCAGGTGTAGTGTGAGCACTGCAATCAAGTCCTTGAGTTGCGCATCTAAATCATTGGCGTAGCGCAGCTTGTTCTCCATCAAATGCAAATAATAGTCCGTGTAAATTGGCGTGAATTGCGCGCGCAAAAACAAGCAATTGCGATGACGAACAAAGATCGACTCCACCTTGGTGAAGCTTTCGACGGGTTGCATGGATTCCTGATTCATCGCGCGCACCTTCTAAACAGAGTTCTTCAAACTTCAATCTGAAAACTTCAAACTCTCTATAAGGATCAAAAAAGATCAGGCTCGCGGATTTCTCCACGAGCCTGATACACACCTACACTATGTATACAAAACAATGAAATAAACACTGTGAGTAACAAATGGCGGCACCTACACGATGTCCGCTCATTCAACTACGATGGATTTTGGCTCAGCTTTCACTTTACGTGGAATTTCCAAATAAAGTATGCCGTCTTCGAGTCGGGCACTGATATTTTCAGTGTCGACCTCATCGGAAATCCTCACACGCCGCTTCACTTCGCCGAGGAAACTGCGGGCCTCGTCTTCAGTTTTAGCAAGCACATTGAGGAAATCATCGTCGATCTGAAGCTTCACTTCATCCTTCTTGAATCCCGGCAGCTCGAAACGGAGATTCCATCCGAGTGTTGTGTCGGTCTCATTTTCCTCATCGCGTCTTTCCTCCACACTGCACTGGGCGTCGCGGCAGGAAAGTGGCGCAGCTGCACCAAGCGCCTGGTTTACAAAACGGTCGATATCATTGAAGAATCCTGTGGTAATTGGGTATTGAGTAATCATGGTTGTTTGTTGGTTTGGTTATTATTGACGACATCATAGTTGCAAGGTGTGTGCCAATAAGACGACATAGGTCATAACTAGCTTATTATAGGAGATATACGACTTACAAGACCGCACGATACCCGCACCCAAACCCTCGATCAAGCGACATTTTGTCACCTTTTTTGACCCACTGCGACAGCCCTGCACAAAAAACGGCCACCGGGGGAAAACCCGATGGCCGCTGGAATGGTTGCTTATTTTTGGCTCGAATTAAGCAGTCGCAGGCGCCTTCTTGTCGAGGGCTGCCTTGGCCTGCTCAACGATGCTGTTGAAGGCATCGATGTCGTGCACTGCGAGGTCGGCAAGGATCTTGCGATCAACCTCGATGTTGGCCTCCTTGAGGCCTTCAATGAAGCGGGAATAGGTAATGTCCTGCGCACGGACACCGGCGCTGATACGCTGGATCCAGAGGCGGCGGAACTGTCCCTTACGCTTCTTGCGGTCACGATACTCATACTGCTGTGCCTTACGGACGGCGTCCTTGGCATACTTGTAGAGTTTCGAGCGGAAGCCGCGGAAACCCTTGGCGCGCTTGAGAGTGCGCTTACGGCGTTTACGGCTGGCTGGGCTATTGGTTGCTCTTGGCATGTTTCTGTTTTCTGGAACGGACGGTTATTTTCACACCTCCCGCAGTCTCGTCCATTCGGTCCCGGTTTTCTGTGTTTAGATCGCCGGGAAGGCTGCGTAGAGGCCGTTCGTGGTGCGAACGGTTGGCGCGGTCGACGCCGATTCTTGCTGACTAGGCAAAAGGAAGAGAAGCCCTTACGGCTTTCAAGTCTGCATCGGATACGAGGGTCGCCTTACCCAGATTGCGTTTCCGCTTCTGGTTCTTCTTGGTAAGAATGTGGCGTTTCCCCTGCTTACGACGCAGAATCTTCCCGCTGCCCGTCACCTTGAATCGTTTGGCGACGGCCTTCCGGGTTTTTGCTGTACCTTTCGATTTGGCCATGGGGCGCGGAACCTAGCTGGAACGGACTGGATTGCAAGGGGATTTTTAGCTTTTTCTCGCCTTCCCGGCGAGTCTTGCACTCCAAGTATATTCCAGCTTGTTAATTGGGCCTTCTGTTTTATGAATTCACCCATGCGAACGCTTATCAAACGAGCTCTTACCAGTGAGAGCGCCCTTGATTGCATCACCATCAGTGGCTGGGTGCGTACCCGACGTGATTCAAAGGATTTCTCGTTCCTGGAAATGAACGACGGGTCGTGTCTCGCAAATATCCAGTGCGTGGCTGACGCAGACATCCCAGGCTATGAGGAGGTGCAAAAAATGACCACCGGCGCAGCTGTCAGTATCACGGGTAAACTTGTCGAATCTCCCGGCAAAGGACAGAAATGGGAAATCCACGCTACCAAAATCAAGCTGGCGATGCCCCCGCAGATTACCCACTCCAAAAAAAAGGTCACACACCGGAATTTTTGCGGTCGATAGCGCACCTCAGGCCACGCGCCAACCTCTACGGCGCCGTGTTCCGGATGAGGAGCCGCATGGCACAGGCAGTGCACCGATTTTTCAACGAGCGTGATTTCACCTACGTCCACACACCCATCATCACTGCATCCGATTGCGAGGGTGCCGGAGAAATGTTCCGAGTCACCACGCTCGACCCAACCAAGGCAGAGGCCCAGACTCATGAGAATGATTTTTTCGAGAAATCCACTTACCTCACCGTAAG
>JARFPV010000507.1 GCA_029288115.1 Akkermansiaceae bacterium
CCCCCCCCCCCCCACCACCCCCCCCCCCCCCCCCCCCCCCACACTAGACAATCTTCGTCGGCAGCGTCAGATGTGTATAAGAGACAGCCTCAGGATCTTTGATGGCGAGCTCATCTGGTTGTGGCTCACGATCGAGGTTGCTCGCGATATCGTCCTGTCCCGCGGCGGAGGCCACTTGGGAGGCGGTCCAGCCGTGCTCATTGATCGCGTAGCGGTTGGCGCCACTATCTAACAATGCCTGAACCGTGTCCTTGTGACCTTTTTGCGCAGCGAGCATGAGTGGGGTCATTCCTCCAGTGTGGCGGGCATAGACGGAAGCACCGTAGCTGGTGAGGGTATCGATGGTTTTGTGTCTTCCCTGGGCGGCGGCGTAGAGCAGGGCGGTGTCCAGACTGCTTCGCGAGTAGGGTGCAAGCTCCTCGATACAGCTCGGATGATTGCCATCGACGGCAAGGATGAGGGCGGTGCGTTTTTTGGTATCCTTGAGCTCTGCCTTGGCTCCCTTCCTGAGCAGGTAACGCACCATGGTGTGTTGTCCCTCACGTGCGGCAAGCATCAGTGGAGTGACGCCATCCAGTCCGGGAATGTCGATACCTACCTCCGACTCAAGCAGGAAGGCGACGGACTCTTGTCTGCCTGCACGTGCTGAGAGATGCATGGCGGTCCAGCCATTGTCATCCTTGGTGAGGAGATCCATGCCCTGTTTGGAAAAAAGTTCGAGCACCCGCACATCGCCGTTTTCCGCAGCGCGGAGGAAGTCCGCGGGGGTCGCCTCATACCCTGAAGTCTCCAGGTCCTGCGCCGCCTTTTCCTTTTTATCACCGCATGAGGTCAATAGCAGGCATGCTGTTAGGCATCCGGTCAGCAAGATCGAAAGGTTTCCACATTTCATAACCCTTATCATAGCCTGAGTCAGATGGCATTCAATGCCGAAACACGTGTCCTCGACGATGATACGAAAGAATTTGTGTAATAATGGCTCGCAGAGATCGTCAGATTAGGTATCCGTATGTATCAGCAACACGACACCATGAGCGACGACAATCCCATATTCGACCAACTCAAAAAAGAGCTCCTTGAGCACTTCGAAAAAATCCACGGCATGGAGCCGTTTATCATCGCCGTGGCACCTGCGCGTGTGAACCTGATTGGTGAGCATATCGATTATTGTGATGGCTTCGTGCTGCCCGCTGGAATCAACCGGCATGTGGTTATTGCGGCGGCTCCCAACGGGACATCCGAGGCGAACCTTCACTCCACCATGCTTCCAGACCAGCCAGCCACGGTGATGCTTGATGAGCCGCAAACACCGGGTCAGCCGAAGTGGGCTGATTACATTCGCGGGGTGTTTGATGGATTTTGCGACAAGGGTTTCTGGCCACTTCCCGGGTTTGATGCGGTGATTCACGCGAATATTCCACTAGGTGCCGGGCTTTCCAGCTCGGCCGCAATTGAGGTGGCGGCTGCGACAATGGTGGAAGGTCTGTTAGGTATTGAAATTAACCCCAAAAACAAGGCGCTGCTATGCCAGCGTGCGGAACGGAAGTTCGCAGGTGTCCCCTGTGGCATCATGGACCAGTTCGCCTCTGTATTCGCGAAAAACGATCATTTTGTACTCATCGACTGCCGTTCAGAGGAAGCGCAGCCTATCCCGTTTACAGATAAATCCATCAGTATGGTGATCGCAGACACCAATGTACATCATGAACTGAGTGATGGGGCATACGCGAACCGCAGGAAACAGACAGAGATAGCTCTGTCGATCATTGGGAAGGAATCATGGCGCGAAGTCACCATGGATGACCTCGATGCAGTGAAGGAGGAAATGAATGAGGTGGTCTATCGGCGTGCCCGACACGTGATTACCGAGATCGATCGCACCCAGCAGGCGGCGATTGCAGTTTCGCAAGGAAAGACTGGCGAGGTGGGTGAAATGATGGCGGCTAGTCACCGGTCGTTGCGTGACGATTTTGAAGTCTCTTGCAAGGAACTTGATGCCATGGTGGAGATCGCCTGGGATATCGGTATTGATGGTGGTGTGCTTGGGAGCCGGATGACCGGTGGCGGCTTCGGGGGTTCGACCATTACTCTTGTTAGGACAGAGAAGGTGGAGGAAGTGATGGCTGAAATGCGATCACGCTACCAAGAGCAAACCGGTATCAAGCCACAGATCTTTTCCACGCGTGCGGTTGATGGCGCTAGACAGGAGGAGCGCTAGAGCCCTGACCCGACATCCAGGGCGAATAGGCAAACGTCGTCGTCAAAGTCACCACCGGCAGAATGTCTGCGGGCGTGGTCGATCAGGGAGTCCAGGCTGTCATCAATGTTCTCTTTCGATGTGTCCTGGATTTGCTGAATGATATTTTCGAGGCCCAGTTGTTGACCTTCGGCATCCTCCACCTCATGCAGGCCGTCGGTGAAGATGACCATGCGGTCGATATCGTCGAGCGAAATGGATTCTGTCGTGTAGGGGCTTTTCGGTATGAGGCCGAGAGCGGGGTTGGGTTTGCCGTCGCCATGTGTGAGCTGATTGGTCTCGCCCAAGCGGGTGACGATGGGTGCCGGGTGACCAGCGCAGCTGTAGGAGAGGGTGCCTTTTTTTAAATCGATGACGCAGTAAACAGCGGTGGCGAAAAGGGTGACGTCCGCGCGTTCAAGGATGGATACAAGACCTTCGTTGATACCGTAGAGGAACCACTCCGGGCTGGTTGCGGAGTCGCGCTCTTTTTCAATCAGCCCGCGAAGCATTGAGACGATGAGTGAGGCGCGCACACCGTGGCCCATGACATCGCATACCAGGACGCCAATGCAGTCCTGGGAAATGGGCATGACTTCGTAAAAGTCCCCTGCCATCTCAGAAGCCGGTGTGTATCGGCAGGCAAATGAGACCTCGCGGTCGTGAGCGCGTAGCACCAGACCCTCAACGCTGCTGGGAAGGAGCGCTTGCTGGATTTGGCGTGCGAGTTGGAGCTCTTCCTCGAAGGCGACGTTCCTCTGTCGCAATTCCTCAGCTGCATTGGTGAGAAGCCTTTGGGTTTTAACCAGTTTGGTAATGTCACTGGTGATGCCAAAGGTGCCGAGCAGATTACCGTGCCGATCCAGCCATGGCAGCTTGGTGATTTCCACCCATGTGTCCTCCTTACCGTCCCAGTTCTCACGTTGGATGACGTTGATCTGAGGTTCACGGGTTTCCATGATGTGGATTTCATCGGCCCGGGCAGTGTCCGCATGAGCTTTGCCAAAAAAATCGTGGTCGGTTTTGCCAACGAGGTCTTCACCGGATTCTTTGCCGAACTTTCTGGCGATGGAGGTGTTGGCAACCACAAACCTGGACTCCTTGTCCTTGTAGTAAACATTCACCGGGATGTTATCAATCAGCTCGCGCAGTCTGTAGCGCTCTTCCTCAAGTGATATTTCCGCGATCTTCCTGCGCGAAATATCAATGAATGAACCGACAACCCGCAAGGCTTTTCCCTGATCATCTCTAACAACTACGCCACGTATTCTGAACCAGTGCCATTGTCCATCGGGATGGCGGTAGCGGCAGTCAGCAGCGAGGTTATCCGCTGCATCAGGTGAAAGGGCATCCGCGAGAGATTGTTGAAAATCCTCGAGATCCTCCTCGTGGAGATACTCGGTGGGTTCGGCGATGACATTCGGTGCGGACTCCTTGGGGTAGCCTAACAGTTTGAGGACTCGATCCGAATAGTAGATTTCATCTTCTCCCACGAACCAGTCCCAGACGCCTTCATTGGATGCCTGCAACGCAAGCTCGAGCCGATCCTTAGAGTCGCCATCCATACTTTGACTGAATAACCCCGATTTGGCGGGGAATCAATCAGGAACTAACCCAGATACTTGTCCAGCCATGCGCAGACGTGCTCTGCCACAAGCTGGTGATGATCTTCGAATGAATGAGTCGCGTTCTCGATTTCTACCAGCTCGGATGTGCCTTGAAGCACTGCGATCAGGTCGTGGCTGTCTCTAGGAAACACCACATCGTCTGCTGTGCCGTGTAGCAGCAGCCATGGTGCCTTCACTCCCTTGGCAGCATCCAGAACGTTGTCAATGGCGTGCATGTCATCCACATACTTCTGGGAAAGCGGGCAGCCGTCTTCATCCCACATATTCCCTTGATCGGGTGTGACGTCTCCGAATTCTCTGTCGCAAAACTCCGCCGTATGAACCATCCCGGCGAGCGAAATGAGAGCGTTGATCCGCTCGTCCCGAGCTGCTGTTAGGGCCCCGACAGCGCCTCCCATGCTGTGTCCGATGTAGGCGATCTTTTTGCCATGGCCAACTTGGTCGAGAACAGCTGTTAGGTCGGAGATTTCTTTGGTCACCGTGCTGTCCTGAAAACTACCTTCGGAGTTTCCGTTACCCGAAAACGACATCCGCAGTGTAGGATAGCCGTGATCCTGTAGTGCCTTTGCCAGCCAGAATAGCAGTGGCCGGTCCTTATCGCCTGTCACGCCATGACCGAGGATGACCAGGCAGTCGTCGCGCCCTGCATCGTGAAGTTCGGTATCGAGAAGCTCACCGTTTTGGTTTTTGATAGCTGTCATATGTTAGGAGGTTCTGCCTTTGAATGTGAGTTCGGCAACACCGGATTTGTCCAGTTCGCCGATGCCGAGTTCGATCATTTTTCTGTACTGCTCTTCCGTTGCTTCGGAGAGTGGGAGGCTGATTCCTTCTGCCTTACCCAGAGCATTGGCGATGCCGCTGTCCTTGGCTGCGTGAGCGGCGGAGAACCAGCATTCGTGGTCACGATCGATCATGTCTTCTGAGTCGGTCTCCAACACGCGTGAGTTGGCTCCTGTCTGGGAAAACACCTCACAGAGCATACCGAGGTCAAGCCCCAGGGCGTCGCCCAAACCAAGTCCCTCGGCGAGCGCGGCTGTGTTGATGTTCATCACCATATTGACGAGTGCTTTGACTTTCGCGGCTTCACCGGCGTGGCCGATGTAGCGCAGGTTCGTCGAGAGCTGATCCAGCACTTCCCGGCAGGCGTTGAATCCCTCCTCGCTGCCGCCAATCATCAGGTAGAGGCTGCCTTCGCGTGCCTGGCTGATGCTCGATGCCATACAGGCTTCAAGAGAGGTGGCTCCGACGAGATCCGCGGCTTTTTCGATCTCAACATGCACGTCAGGAGAAACGGTCGCGCAGTTGATGAAGGTTTTACCACTGGCGTCGACTAACAGGTTATCCTCCTCATTGAGGAAAATCTCACGCATGGAGTCGTCGTCGGTGACCACAGTGATGATGATGTCTGCGTCCCGGGTAGTTTCAGCGAGTGTGGCGGCGGCTGTGCAGCCGAGCTCCCCGGCAAGACTTTGTGCGGCCTCAGCATAGACATCATAAACGGCGGTGATGGTGTGGCCGCAGTCGTTCAGGCGGCGTGCCATGTTGGCACCCATGCGTCCGACGCCTACGAAGGATATTTTTTTTGTCGTGTTACTCATTTTGTTAGGTGGTTGGTTCGTGAAAGGTGAGTCCGCCGTCGTGAATGCGGACGGGTTGAAAAAGATCCGTCTGGTGAAAGTCCGGTTCGCCCTCCGGGGCTGGTGTTGCTGTTAGAAATCGTTGCTCAGGTGAATCAATAATCATCGTTACGTTCATATGGGACTGCGCACCGAAATTTACTCGCGCCTGCAGAATGTCGAGCGGAATTGACGCTGCTGCCATCCACGAGCCATCGGGTGTTAGATCGCCGAATGTTTTGACTCCTGGCATTTCAATATCCTCTTCATAGGCACGCACGCGTGGTGCGGTGAACTCCGCTCTCCACCACGCGCCATTCGGTGCGAGGTTGAACTCCAGATAACGGCCCGACTCAGGATCGCTGATAAAGAACTCGGCGACGTCATGTTTCCAGAGTTCCGGGATGAATTTTCCAGGGCGTGCCTGCGGATGTATCTGGGCGGGTTTTTGGCGTGTTGCTACGAACCAGAAGCTGCCGTGGTCGATCGCCAGCCCAAATGCTCCCGGGACCTCAATCGGTTCGCCGTACCAGTCCTTTTGCAGCCCGAAAAGCGCCAGATCGAGCTCCCCCCAATTCAGTGGTTGATGTTTTTTCTCGATGAGCATCTGCGGCGGATTCTGGGTGGCTCACACGGTTTTGCCAAAGCCAAAACACACCTAGTAGGGAGAAAAGTGAAAAAAATTCATGATTACGTGAAATATCCTCGCCAATGCGGCTTATTTATGGTGTTAATAAGTCATTCACAAACAGGGTTAATCCCTGATTCCACAAGCTTTCTAGAAACCTTAAATAAATGAACCACATCGAGTACATCGGCCCAAGACCCCAAAAAAAAGCACGCAAGCCGTGGGGGGGTGGATGGTTGATGATACTACTGGTTGTGGTTGTGGTGTCATTTATAGCCAAACCTTTCATCGCTGAGCTATGGGCTGACCGAGGCAATCCAACCGAGCTCAAAGTCGAGGAAACCGTCGCCTGGCTTGCCAAGGGAGATAGCTTTGGCAACGAGCTTGCAGCCGCGGCACTCGAGCGCACCCGCGAGGACGTGACCTACGATCCCGCATACTACAGTATTTCTTATCCCATGGGTGATATTCCCGTAGACAAAGGCGTCTGCACAGACGTGGTGGTCCGCAGCTACCGCACGCTGGGGATCGATCTCCAACAGCTTGTCCACGAGGACATGCAAAACAATTTCCGCATCTACCCGCAGATCTGGGGATTGGAAGGGCCGGACACAAACATCGACCACCGTCGCGTGCCAAACCTGCAGCGCTACTTCAGCAGATTTGGAATCGAGATCCAAATCCCCGAATCAGGCCCACAGGCTGAGAATTTCAAATACGGCGATGTTGTTGCGTGGCGTCTGCCACATGGAGCAACCCATATCGGAGTCGTTGTCCCCGGACCCGGTGACCGCCGTGATGAAATGTGGATCGTGCACAACATCGGTTCAGGTCCGAAGTGGGACAACCAGTTGTTCGAGTACCAGATGATCGGTCACTACCGCTTTGACGGCAGCCGCCGGTAGTTTTTTCGGTGCGGGGTGTTTGTTTACCCTGTCACGTCGGCTGAAGTGTTTCCCATGTGCAGGATATCTTTCCACGCTTGCGCACAGAACAGGCCACGGTGATGAAAAAACAGAACTTGGGCGATGCGCCGGAACACAGGATTCCCCAAGGCGAGGTTATAGAGCGCATTCGGTGGTGAGAGATGGTCCATCGACCAGCGCATCATACCCTTCACTCCATAGCGAGGAACCATCGCAAGAATGTCTTCCACCGGATCACTGATCTTTCCTTGCAAATAATGGCTGATGGAGATTCCGGCGTTGGCTCCCAGCTCAAGAGACGGGTAGATGCCTCCAGCGGTTAGTGGGGACACCATGCCGGCAGCATCACCAAGAAGCATCACCCGGTCCGTGTACCAATGTTTGAGCACACCGCCGCAGGGAATGAGTCCACCTCTTCTGCCGATCACTTTGGCTTTGCTGAAATCGATCAGCTTGGCGATTTTTGCTTCAAACGCACGAAGGTCCGGCTTGTGTGGGCTGCGTACGGCGATACCCACTTGGCTGATGCCCACGCCAGGAACAATCCAGCCGATGTAGCCTGGTGCCAGCTTGGAATCTAGAAACACATGCAGTTTGTCCTGCTCCAGTCCGTCGATTCCCACATACTCAGCTTCGGCGCCCATCAGGAAGTCACGGTTAGAGCTCAGACCGAATTTGCGTGCGACATTTGAGCGGGCGCCGTCACAGCCCACAAGGAATCGGCTGATTATTCCAGCCTCTGGGAGCAGGACGTTACTTTCTTCCATCTGGAACTGGGAAACGTTCTGTGAGAGCCGCACTTCTGCGCCAGCGGATTCTGCCTTTTGCATCAGCCATCGCATCATTCCAGGAGTATCTGTTGCTACGAAGGAGTATCCCGGTGAGCTGAGGTCAATCCATTTTCCGTTGGGAGAATAGAGCCGAACACCACTGATATGCCTGCTGAGGTGCGATGGCAGGTTGAGTAAGTCTGCTGCTTCCTTGACCAGAATCCCGGTGGTTCTGATGTTCGCTCCAGGGCATGGCTTGCGCTCGAGAACCGCTGTTCTCATGCCTTGGGAAGCCGCCCGACGGGCACAAGCGAGCCCGGCGAATCCAGCGCCAATGATAGTGATGTCGTTTTGT
Source organism: Akkermansiaceae bacterium (assembly GCA_029288115.1). GTDB lineage: Bacteria > Verrucomicrobiota > Verrucomicrobiia > Verrucomicrobiales > Akkermansiaceae > Oceaniferula. Next base: position 8,160 of record JARFPV010000507.1, read on the forward strand.
TCCATACCAATAGTCTGACGGGGGAATGTGAAAGCATGGTGAAGCAAGGATGAAAAATGCTACCGATCAAAGAACTTGTTCTCTACCCTTGCTTCACTAGGGCCTTATCTGAGAGGATGAGTCATCCTCGTGCACAAACAGGCACTTATCCCTCTCTCGAATCCTCAATTTCACCTAACAAAACCATGAAAATAATCGCTGTTCTAACAGTATTCTGCATGACCGCATTCGCCCAGGCAGCTTCCAAGCCCAATATTGTGCTCATCATGGTTGACGACATGGGCTGGTCGGACATCGGCCCCTATGGAGCGGAAATTATCCAGACTCCACACCTTGATCGGTTGGCGGCTGAAGGTCTGCGTTTTCGCCAGTTTTATAACAATGCCAAGTGCACCACCACGCGTGCATCGCTTCTCACGGGTCTATATCCGCGCAATGGTGGCCGTGGGATCGAGATCCTTAACGACCGTATGATCACCCTGGGAGAGGGGATGAAACTGGCTGGTTACAAGACGGGTATCAGCGGCAAGTGGCACAATGGCAGCCGTGCGCCTCATCGTCCCTTTGATCGTGGTTTCGATCAGTCGTACGGGCTTTGGGATGGTTGTTGTAATTTTTTTGACCCCTCACAGCGTGACCCGGAATTCAAAGGCGGGCGCGTCCGCTTCTACGGGGAGAATGATAAAAGGATCACCGAGTTTCCCGACGATTTTTACACGACAGATGCCTTCACTGATCATGCCGTGAAGATGATCAAGGACTTTGCAGGTTCCGGTGATCCATTTCTCGTTTATGTTCCCTATACTGCGCCGCACTATCCGCTCCATGCGAAGCCCAAAGACATCGCGAAGTACAAGGGCAAGTTTTCGATGGGCTGGGACGAGCTGCAGAAGCGTCGCTATAACAAAACCGTTGAATTGGGTCTTGTCGATCCGAAGTGGAAACTACCACCGCGAGATCCTGAGGCAAAACCCTGGGAGCAGGCCGAGAACAAGGGGTGGCAGAATCAGCGAATGGAGGTTTACGCTGCGATGATCGACAGCGTGGACCAAGGGATCGGCCGTATCATGCAGGCACTCAAGGATGCCGGTGTTGATGACAATACACTGGTTCTGTTTTTGTCTGACAACGGGAGCTGCGCTGAATCGCCGGGTGGGGAAAACAACACCGCCCACATTCCCGGCCCCAAGGAGTTTTACTCTCACGTGGGCCCGAGTTGGGCGTATGCCCAGAACGCTCCATTCCGGAGATATAAGTCACGTATGCACGAAGGGGGTATTGCCACTCCACTAATTGCGCGTTGGCCTGGTGTCGTGCCGAAAAATTCGTTCACCGACCAGGTTGGCCACATTATTGACTTTCTTCCTACCTTCCTAGAAATGGGTGGAGTTGATTACCCTGAGACCTACAAGGGCAAGGAGGTGATACCCGTGGAGGGCATTAGCCTGCTCGGCGTCATCAAGTCGCCAGCCAAAACCATCAAACGTGACGAGCCACTTTACTGGGCTTTTGGTGGTAGTCGGGCGGTGCGCGAAGGTAATTGGAAACTTGTCTGGGACCCGCGGGTAAAAAACTGGGAGCTCTACGACATGGCTGCAGACCGCACCGAGATGAACGATCTCAGCAAGTCCAAACCTGAGGTGGCGAATCGGCTGCAGGCACTCTGGGAAACTTGGGCTAAGCAAACCGGAGTCAAATACAAACCACAGAAGGCAAGATAGCGTCGGCAATTCAGTCTTGCTTCTTACCTCTTTCCTCTTGCATCTTACCTGTGTGAGCCAGATCCATGTCATTACCGGTAGCGATGAAGGGACTGTTGCCGAGGAGGCACTGAAGCTCTACAATAAACTCAAACCCGACGGGGGTGACGAGTTTTCCCAGGAGGTGATCGATGGCACGGTGGCAAATGCTGACGAGGCGAATACAGCTTGTGGACAGGTGATTCAGTCGCTTCAGACGCTGCCATTCTTTGGTGGCGGTAAAACCGTCTGGCTGAAACGTGCTAATTTCCTCGCGAGTGACCGCACCAGCGAGGCTGAACTGACGCAAAACGCAGTGGCCGATTTGTTGGATTGTTTGCAGCAGGGATTGCCGGAGGACATCCACTTCATCATCAGTGCCACTGGACTCGAAAATCGGCGCGCATTTTACAAGTTTCTGAATAAAGAGGCGAGCGTGCAGAGCTTTGATAAGCCGGACGTCTCACGCGACGGATGGCAGGAGCAGGTGGCTGGGATGGTCCGAAAAAAAGCCGCTGAGCGTGAACTGCAATTTGATCGCGAGGCACTCGATCTTTTTGTGATGCTCGCCGGAGAAGATACCCGTCAGATCAATAGTGAGCTGGAAAAGATTGATGTGTACCTCGGTGATCGCCGTGACGTCAATGAGGAGGATGTACGCTTGCTTGTGCCACTCAGCCGCGCGGGTGTAGTTTTTGAAATTGGAAATGCACTGCAGAAACGTAATGCGTCTCGTGCGATTAAGCTCATCGACCAACAACTCGCCCGCAAGGAAAGTGCTGTGGGTATCTTGCGAGCCTCAATCATTCCGACGGTGAGAAACCTGTTCATGGCTTGTGCAGTGAGTGAGGGCCGCAACTTGCCGAGTGGAAATTACCAGTCGTACGCTGGTGCGATCGATTCATTACCCGAGGCTGAGCGCGCATGGTTACCTCAGAAAAAAGCCGGCGGAGTGAATGCCTACCCGATGTTTCTGGCGAGCCGCAATGCCAAGGGCTTCGGTGTTGGAAAGCTACGTGATGCCATGGCTTCCTGCCTGGAGGCTGACCGTACTTTGGTCACCACTGCACTCGATCACCGAGTGGTTCTGCACCGCTTGGTCGCTAACATTTGCACCGCATGAAGACGTTCGCCATTTCCGCCCTCATTGGTATTTCCGCTGGCCTGCTGGGTGCGCTTTGTGGCGTCGGTGGCGGGATCGTTATGGTGCCGGCGTTTGTTGCAGCACTCGGATTTGAGCAAAAAAAAGCAGTCGCCACATCGCTCGCTGTCATCGTTGTTGTCGCCATCATAGCCACCGCGAACAATGCGCGACAGCCCGGGCTGATCGATTGGCGAGTCGTCGGTCTCGCCGCCGTGGCCGCTGCCTTAGCTGCATGGTTCGGCACCGATCTCATGCACAAGCTGAGCAACCAGCACCTGACACGGCTCTTCGGTGTAGTGCTGTTAGTTTTCGGCGTGAAAATGCTGTTAGGAAAGTAGGACAGCTTTGCAAGCTGTCGGCAGCCTTGGTGGCATATCCTGCCGATAGCTTGCATAGCTTTCCTACACAAGCGAGCAGCCGAGCACCGCAATGCCACCCTGATCCACCACCCAGCGCACATTGTATCCATCAATCAGGCATCCATACTCCCGTTCATGATCATGCTGCCGGTAGGCAGGCCGCGGGTCGCACGCCAGTGTGTGCTCGATGAGTTTTCTGGTGGATGATGGAAGTTCTGCATCAGCGCTGTCTGCCCATGTGATAGCCAGCCGTTCCGGTGCCTCTTGTGCAAATCCGCTTGCTGCATTTGGCAGGGAGTCTGCATAAGGGATATAGGGTTTGATGTCCAAGATGGGTGTGCCATCGACAAGATCAACCCCGCTGAGTTTTAATACAGGTCCTTCTTTGTGATCCTGATCAATTTTCTCCAGCTTCACGCACGAAAGCCCGATCGGATTAGGCCGGAACGGAGACCTGCTGGCAAAAACTCCAACCTTGTCATTGCCGCCGAGTCGTGGCGGGCGAACCGTCGGTTTCCAGTCGTCCCTAACAGCCTGATGGAAAATAAAGACGAGCCAGACATGGGAGAACCCATCAAGCCCACGCAACGTGTCTGCATTTCGAAACTCAGGTTCAAACACGAGTTCGCCCCACGCCTCGTCGACGAGACCCGATTGTCTGGGAACCCCGAATTTTTCCCCGTAGCAGGTTCTGACATGGCCGATGGTTTTTACCTTCATAATTAAATTTTCACACTTGGTGTGGTGTCAGTGCACATGTGCATCGCCACCGCCCCATTCGATCATGAATTGGAGCCAGATGGAATGGTCGTCGCCACGTTCTTCGCTGTGATCGTAGTTATATTGGAGGCGAATGCTGCTATGAACTTTATCATCCCAGTTGAAATAACGTGCAATTGAGGGCGAAATGCGGTGGCGTTCTGGGATGTGGTATGCCTCAACACCTTCCAGATAACCATAGCGCAATGCGACTTCCCAACTTGGATTGATTCGGTAGATACCCGTGGTGGAAAAAGCAAATTCTTCAAATTCGCCATCATCTGTACCAATTATTCTCAGCATGGCCTCATTGCGCCAGGTGAACTGCTGTCCGTGGGTTTCATCCTCGCAATAGTAGAATGTAAAATCAAATCCATACAGCTGCGAGCGGTTCCCCATCATATTCGTGCCCCGAATGTGGCTCACGCCGTACATGTATCGATGATGATCAGTTGGCCAGAATGTTGCTTCATATCGGATTGAAAAAATATTTCTGTCCCAAAGCATCTCCTCGGCGGTTTCATTGTAGTCGTGTTCATCATGATCGTCGTCCTCATGGTCTTCGTGATCATCATGTGCATGATCGTGCTGAACGGCATGACCAAACGACATCACAATGCGGTCGTCCCAGCGTGTCGGCAGTGCCCAATGGATTTCCACCCCTTCAATTGCGATCCCGTCCTCACCTAGGAAACGGACGTTGCCAAGCTGGGCATCCACAAAGTTCCACGAGTGCGTGTGGATATGGTTTCGAGTGCCGATCATGGTGAGAAGCTTGCCGGCGTGGAGTTCAAATCCACCGGGCAGGTTCAAAAACATGACGTATGCCTCTTCAAGCT
>JARFPV010000542.1 GCA_029288115.1 Akkermansiaceae bacterium
CTAGCCGAATCGCCTCCACCCATTTCCTGATCAATCAACTCAATGGCGACATCGCCCTACTCAGAGATAGTCACACTGCCAGTGCAGCACTCGTTGGTGTCACGCGTGCTCAAAGCAATGCCGGCATCATTGCGGGCACCAGACTAAGCGATCAGCAGGCAGCGCACGAGCAAAGCCAACGCGCACTTCAGGAAATCGAGCGATTGCGTGCCCTCGCAATAATCCAGCTACGCACGCTGATCGGCACTGGAACTTCAGTCAGCTTATCAAGCTCCCAACACCTCCCCCACCCCCGCGGTATTTCCAATGTATCCATCAGCCAGCTATTGGCATCACACCCCAGCCTGTTGGCAGCGGAGGCACGCGTGCGTTCGGCTTTTCAAATGGAAAAATCCGCCAAACTGAACCTCCTGCCGTCGTTCCGACTGAATGCAAGCGCGGTCGGAGCCGGGAACTCACTCACTGGGCGCTACAAAATCTGGCAGCACCAGGTCGGCCCGTCACTCGACATCCCAATCTACGACCCCGCCCGTTTGGCGCAGGTAAAAGTCAACAAGGCAAAACGCAAAGAAGCAGCCGCGCAATACCAATCCGCTGTGCTGAAAGTTCTTGGTGAAATTGACCGTGCACGTGCCAATTTCCTGAGCCGGAAAAAACAACTCGCATCCTCACAACGTGAAGTATCGTCCTTGAAGCGCAGCTATTCTCACGCACAATCACGGTTTTCCGAGGGCATCGTGGCAAACGATGAACCTCTTAAAGCGAAACAACGGCTTCTTGCCGCCCAAATGCGTGAACGCGGATTACGCCGCGCCGTTCTCAACGATCACATCGCCATGACGAAAGCGCTAGGTGGTGGCTAAGGATCTGGGGCGGTCTATGTTACTCCGCCGACAATTTCTCACACGTATCCGCTCTCTCCCATTGACTTCTGGTCATTGAGGCCATAACCATCCCGCTCATGGACAACGCCACCGCTCTATTTATTCTCATCGCTCTGCTGGTTTTGTGGAATCTTGACTTTGTTGCTTCTATTTTGAACCTGAAGGCACTCGACCCGAAACTGCCTGAGGAGTTCCGTGGTATTTATGACGAGGAGAAATACGCCAAGTCGCAGGACTACACACGTGTTTCAGAACGTTACGGCATTATTACCGCCACATACAGTCTGACGGTGCTTCTCGTATTCTGGTTCACGGGTGGCTTTGGCTGGCTAGATCAATTCCTGCGTGGATTTGGTTGGAATGAAGTGGTCACTGGCATTGCTTTTATCGGGGCCATTTTTCTAGGCAACACCCTGCTCAGTTTGCCATTTCAAATTTACGATACTTTCGTTATCGAGGAGCGCTTTGGATTTAACAAAACGACGCCTAAGACGTTCGCAATTGATCAGATCAAAGGAATTTTGTTAGGTTATATTCTCGGCATCCCCCTTCTTGCGCTGGTGCTGTGGATTTTTGGGGCAGTGGAAAATGCGTGGCTATGGGCGTGGTTGGCATTCACAGCATTCCAACTGCTTATGACGTATCTGGCTCCATCATTCATTCTCCCTTTGTTCAACAAATTCGAGCCCATGGAAGATGGTGAACTGAAGTCACGCATCCAGGACATGGCGAAGGATTGCGATTTTCCGCTTACTGAGATTCACGTGATGGACGGATCAAAGCGCTCCACGAAATCCAACGCATTTTTTACAGGTTTCGGTAAGCGAAAAAAGATCGCCCTCTTTGACACGCTGATTGAAAACCATAGCGTGGATGAATTGTTAGGCGTGCTTGCCCACGAGATTGGTCACTTTAAGAAAAAACACATCATTCAGCGCATGGTATTTTCCTTCGTGCAGACGGCGGTCATTTTTTTCCTACTGGGTGTGGTTACAGATCAGGAAAGCTCCTTTGCCCGCAGCTTGTTTAATGCCTTTGGTGTGAGCGAGATTTCCACATACGCCGGACTAGTGTTTTTCATGCTCCTGTTTTCACCTGTGAGTCGGGTCCTTGCGGTAATTGGCAATATGAATAGCCGCAAGCATGAGTTTGAAGCAGATGCCTATGCTGCCGATGCCCAGGGCACTCCCGATCATCTAATCAAGGCACTTAAAAAGCTCGCCGCCGACAACCTTTCCAATCTTACACCTCACGCCTTCCCGGTGTTTCTCGACTATTCGCACCCTCCTATGCTTGTGAGGATTAAGGCTCTCAGAAAACTGGGGAAATAAGGCAGTCTTCACGTTCCATGCCGGGGCCCGTCCGTGGAACTCGTCACTCTCCTGCAACCGATGGATGAACCATTCGGCCTACACATAAATAGCAGGAGATCATAACGTCGGACGGCACCCCGCCATGGTATTTCACACGGGTGGCAGTGCCAGCTGTTTCAATGCGCACACCCCAAAGGGCTGAGGAATATGCCATTGGCTGAATGAAGGCGATCATGTGGTCGCGCTTCACCATGTTCAGACCTCACAGGTGAGAAAACGTCAGAAATTAATTTATTTCTAACGTTAGGTGACCGATGTTGTCACACGCTGCCGACTACTTGATTTCAATGACCAAGGGCTTGATTTCCTTGCCTTTTTCCTCGGTTATCGGTCGGTACCATTTGACGTAGTATCCTTTCCAAGGCTCTGCTTTTACTCCTTTTTTACGATTCTCAAGTTGCAAAGCCCCTTTGCCATCAAGTGTGGAAAAAATGAATTCCTTGTTTTCTTGAGCGGTCATTTCAACTTCAAGTTTGGTAATCCCCTCCGCTGCCAATTCCTCCGAACTGAAATTATATTCTTCGTAGACCTTAAGCTTCACAGCTTTTCCATCCTTCGCGCGCGT
>JARFPV010000589.1 GCA_029288115.1 Akkermansiaceae bacterium
AAGCTACCGTTACCTCAAACATAACCCCGACCTTCGCAAGGGAATGGCTAAACACGAAAGCAGATTAACCCGCATGCCAGTATACATGATTCCCAAACACGAGGTTCCAAAAATTGAAAGCCTGTTACAAAATGGCGACATCATTGGCATCGCCAGAAACGACGACGGCAGCTACTGCTCACACGTCGGCATTGTCGTCAAGGATTCCAAAGGGCGTTCAAGATTAATGCACGCCTCAAGTACACACAAAAAGGTGATCATCGACAGTACGATATCAACTTACTTGAACCGATACAAAAAACACGCCGGCATCCTGGTTGCCAGGCCAAAATGAGCTGAATACACGAACATTTGGCACGTCAGAAACACAACTAAATGCCCATCCTTCATTTCACACGCTGTTGTATGATTGGTGCCAGCCTGATGTGGCTATGCACCCCGGATGCGCGGGCCCAAGCCACACACGACCAGACGATTCTCCTTACTGCCACGGTCCAAGAATCCCCCGCCCAAATTCAACTCAACTGGCTCGCCCCATCAACTTCAGGCTACAATATGATTCACCAGAAAATCTGGAGGCGCACACCAGAATCCCCATCATGGGGCAAGGAATACGACACCTTGGCAACAAACGCCCTCAGCTACACAGATACCAACGTAAGCCCGGGAGTTCGTTACGAATACAGGATTGTAAGACTTTATACAAACGGACCCCGCATCTCCACCGGATATATAGAGACTGGTATTCGAATTCCTGTGGTAGATCGACGTGGTTCGATCATCCTCCTGGTCAAAGACAACGCTGCCGCGGGACTGGCTACCGAAATCACCCAATTACAACAAAACCTCGCAGGTGACGGCTGGCATATCATCCGCGAAAATATCACATCCTCCCAAACCGTTACCGACGTCAAGGCCATCATCACCGGGCACTATAACAATGCCGCAACCCCAGACGTCAAAAGTGTCTTCATCCTGGGCGATCTGCCGGTCCCCTATTCTGGTGAAATCGCACCAGACGGCCACGTAAATAACCACCTGGGTGCGTGGCCTGCAGATGTCTTTTATGCCGAAATGAATGGCACGTGGACAGATACCACGGTCAACAATACCACCGCACCCGCTCGCACACAGAATGTTCCAGGTGATGGAAAATACGACCAATCCATATTACCCAGTGCAGTAGAACTTGAGATCGGCCGAGTCGATCTCAGCGAAATGACCATCTTCCCAAACTCCTCGACAACCGAAATTGATCTACTGCGACGCTACCTCACCAAAAATCACAATTACCGCCACTTGATAGGAAACTATGCCTCGATTCCGCGGCGCGGACTCCTCGATGACCACTTTGGAAACCTGGGTAGCGAAGCCTTTTCATCCAGCGCTTGGCGCAATTACACATCATTTTTTGGCTTTGGCAATATCACCAGCGCAGACTGGTTTGGCACACTGCAGACAAACAACTACCTCTGGGCATTCGGCGCGGGGCCCGGAGGCTACGAGCGTGCTTCAGGAGTGGGAAACTCCGCACAATTTGGCACGACCGATTCCAAGGCTGTTTTCTGCATGTTATTCGGCAGCTATTTTGGCGACTGGGACAATCCGAACAATTTCCTCCGTGCCCCATTGGCAAACACCCCTAATGGTCTTGGCTTGGCAAGCATGTGGACAGGACGACCACAGTGGCACCTGCACACCATGGCCACCGGCAGACCCATCGGATACGGAACTCGAATCACGCAAAATAATGTCGGCGAATACTCAACAGGTTTTGGAGCTGCTCAAGTCCACGTCGCCCTGATGGGTGACCCATCACTCAGACTTTTCCCCGTCATCCCGCCAAGTGGGCTGAGCGCCGTTCCCACAGCCGGCAAGGTAACACTCAACTGGACAGCATCCACCGACACCAACCTCCAAGGATACGCCATCTACCGTGGACCAGTTGGAGCCGATACTACGGGAGATTTTGTCCGAATCAATCCCTCACTTGTTACTGGCACCAGTTACGAAGACTTGTCGGGAGCTCCCGGCACTACCTATACCTACATGGTAAGAGCGGTTAAACTGGAAACCACCTCATCAGCCACTTATCTGAACTCAAGCCAAGGTATCTTCCAGAATGCCACACCCTCTGCGGTATCAGGACCAGAAATATCAATTTCCGGAAACGGAAACCCCATCCAGACTGGAACCACGGCAGGACTGGAGGTAAACCATACCGACTTCGGCTCCGGTGAAATCAACCTGGATACTCAAGAATACACGTTTACCATCAAAAACGACGGCACAAGTAATCTGACCATGTCGGGCCCTCCCATCGTCACCCTTTCCGGCACCCATGCTGCAGATTTCACCATCACCCTCCAACCGGCAAGCAATCCACTCACCTCAGGCAACCAAACAACATTCAGTATCCGTTTTGCACCCTCTGCCACCGGACTGCGAACCGCCTTCGTTAACATCACCTCTGATGACGCCGATGAGACCAACTTCGTC
>JARFPV010000598.1 GCA_029288115.1 Akkermansiaceae bacterium
CGCACCCGGAACTGCTCGACACACTGGCGGTGGAATTTGCAACGGACATGAAGTGGGACATGAAGGCAATGCTGCGCAGGTTCGTGACCAGTGCGACTTATCGTCAGTCGAGCAAGGTGACCCCGGACTTGCATGAATTGGATGCAGATAACCGCTTGCTAGCCCGTGGACCTCGCCAGCGATTGACCGGCGAGATGGCACGCGATGCGGCCCTTGTTGCTTCCGGGCTGATTAACCGCAAAGTGCACGGCCCGCCTGCATTTCCACCGCTGCCGCCAGGGGTGTGGAAACCCTTTACCGGTGAGAAGTGGAATACCCCGAAGCCGGGTGACCCGGAACGTTATCGCCGTGCCATATACACCTTCTGGAAACGCAGTATTCCCTATCCAACCTTCATCACTTTTGATGCGCCCACCCGTGAGATGTGTAGCAAGCGCCGCATGCCATCGAACACACCGATCCAGGCACTCGCCGTGATGAACGACCCGGCATTCCATGAGTGCGCTCAGGTACTAGGCAAGCGAATGAAAGACAGTTCCGTGAAATCCGTTGATGACAAGATTGCCATGGGTTATCGTGCCGTGACCTCGCTACACATCACAGCTGAGCGTCTCACTGAACTCAAACAACTTTATCAAAATGTCCTGGAGAGCTACGCCAAAGACCCGGCGCTGAGTAAAAAGCTCGCCGATACGCCCGAGGGTGCTGTATTCGCCGTCGTTGCATCCGTGCTTTTGAATCTCGACGAAGCCATCATCCGTTAAATTTATCATCAGCCCATACCAATGAACCTATTCCAAAAACTTCAGGCTGAAAAGCTGCAGCACACGACACGCCGCCAGTTTCTTCATGACTGTACGACTGGTCTGGGCGGCATGTGGTTAGCTACCCAGGGACTCTCGAACGCAGCTGGGCCGATTAAGATTTCCCGCGATGCATCAAGCCCACTTTCACCTCTTTCACCATCGTTCGCACCTACCGCAAAACGTGTCATCTATCTGCACATGGTCGGGGCGCCAAGTCAACTTGAGCTGTTTGATTACAAACCCGTATTAAAAAAATACGATGGCAAGGAGTGCCCCAAGGAGTATTTGGAGGGGCAACGCTTTGCCTTTATCCAGGGTGTGCCAAAGATGCTTGGTCCCCAGTTTGATTTTTCCCGTCATGGAGATTCGGGTATGTGGATATCCGACCGGCTTCCCGAGCTAGCTAAACATGCAGACAAATTGTGTGTGATCAAGACGATGCAGAGTGACCAGTTTAACCACGGCCCGGCGCAGCTTCTCGTCCAGACAGGTAACCCGAACCTTGGCCACCCGACGATCGGTGCGTGGGTCACATGGGGTTTGGGAACCGAAAACCAGAACCTTCCCGGTTACATGGTTTTGATTTCCGGCGGCAGGATTCCGCGTGTTGGGTCATCACTCTGGGGTAGTGGCTATTTGCCTTCCGTCTATCAGGGTGTGCAGTGCCGTTCCACGGGTGATCCCGTGCTCAACGCCTCGAACCCCGCTGGCATATCCAATGATATCCGCCGCAAGGCACTCGACTCACTGAAAAACCTTAACGAAAAAACATTCCACGAAATTGGTGATCCTGAAACTGTAACCCGCATCGCTCAATACGAAATGGCGTACCGAATGCAGACATCCGTTCCAGAAACCATGAGTATCGATGACGAGCCAGACCACATTCATGAGATGTATGGAACCCAACCAGGCAAGGAATCATTTGCAAACAATTGCCTGCTTGCCCGTCGTCTTGCCGAGAATGGTGTGCGATTCATCCAGCTTCACGATTGGGGCTGGGACTCGCACGGTTCAAACAAAAGTGAGGCCTTGAATGGTGGATTCCAAGACAAGTGCCGCTCAATCGACAAGCCGATTGCAGCCTTGCTCACTGATCTCGAGCAACGTGGCATGTTGGATGAAACTCTTGTTGTTTGGGGTGGTGAGTTTGGACGCACTCCCATGTTAGAAAACCGCGGTGGCGGTAGCGGTAACAGATTCATCGGTCGTGACCATAACCCGAACGCCTTTTCCATCTGGATGGCAGGGGGAGGTACGAAGCCAGGTGTGTCATATGGTGAAACAGATGAGATGGGTTATCAGCCGGCAAAAAATCCTGTTCATCTGCGTGATTTGCACGCCACGATGCTGAGGATGTTTGGCTTTGATGCAAAGCGCCTGTCCTATCACTACCAAGGCCTCGATCAGAAGCTCATTGGCGTGAAACCTGCAAAGATCATCAAGGATATCCTTGCGTAGTCTGTTTACTCTTTGTAAGCCACGTTTCTTCACGCTCTTTATTTATGAGAATTCCAAGTCTTGTTATCGCCTTTGTTGGGCTCATTGCAGCCTTCTCCCCGGGAATTGCCGCTGAACGACCGAATGTGATCCTCGTTTATATGGATGACATGGGTTGGAGCGATTTAGGGACTCAGGGTGCTGTAGGTTTCAAAACCCCCCATCTCGATAAACTCGCAAGTGAGGGCCTTCGCTGTACCAGGTTTTATTCTGTCTGCAGTGTGTGCTCGGCGTCACGCGCCGGCTTGATGACCGGGTGCTACCCTGCTCGAGTGATGGAACGTTCGGTTCTATTTCCCGATTCGAAGACAGCCCTGCATCCTGATGAAATTACCCTGGCAGACATGTTTGCCGGAGCAGGTTATGAAACTCACATGGTGGGGAAATGGCATTTGGGACATCAAGAGGAAGTTCTGCCGACCGCACAAGGATTCAAATCTTATTACGGTGTCCCCTACAGCAATGACATGGGCTGTGATCCGGATATGAAGTTGGCGAAGGATGCGGTCTTCAGGAAGGGGATCACACGCGAGAACTTCCGTGCGAAATCGGGTCGCCGTTCACCCTTGTCACCATTGATGAAGGATAATGAGATTGTCGAGGTGCCATCGGATCAGTCCACAC
>JARFPV010000622.1 GCA_029288115.1 Akkermansiaceae bacterium
GCGGAGGCTTGGTCGGTATCAAGGCACTGGTTTGGGAGTTGGGCTTCGATTGCGGTATGTTGATCCCATCCACGGTGGAAGAGTTGGACAAAGCGGCTACCACGTTCGACGAGGCGACGTGCCAGCAGGCAGTTAGCTGCATAGGATCCGGGTCGACGTGATTCCTTTCCATAGAGTTCGAATGTTGAGTCCGGCTCATCCTTGAGATCGGTGAGTTCTGGAACGGATGTCTGCATCCGGTATGCCATTTCGTAGGCTGAGATACGGGCGAGGGTTTCGGGGTCGTAGTTTTGTTGTTGGAATGATTGATTGAGGGCGGCGAGGGTGTCGAGTTGGCTGCGTCTTTGTTTGCGGTCGATGCCTTTTGGGTTGTCGAGATAGAGAACGGGGTCGGCGCCGGAGCGGAGTAAGACCCCCTGGTGTTCGGATGGGAGGTAGCCGCTACCCCAGAGTCGTGAGAAGATGGGTTGTCCTGGGTTTTTGCCGGTGCCTTGTGAGAGCAGGACCATGTAGGCGGGGAGGTTTTCATTTTCGCTTCCCAGGCCGTAGGAGAGCCAAGCGCCGAGGGATGCGTGGCCCAGTTGCATGGAACCGGTATTGATCAGGGTCACGGCGGGGTCGTGGTTGATGGCCTCGGTGTGCATTGACCGGATCAGGCATATTTTATCGGCTATTTTCTGGGTGTATGGCAGGAGGTTGGAGAGCCAGATTCCGGCTTCGCCACATTGTTTTCCTTTTGAGAGTGGCTGGAGTACGGAAAAGTTTTTCTGGCCTGCGGTCATGCCCGTGACGCGTTGGCCGTCGCGGACATCGTCGGGCAGTTCTTTGCCGTGGTTTTTCTGCAGTGAGGGTTTGCCGTCGAAGAGATCAACGTGTGACGGGCCGCCGGACTGGAAGAGGTAGATGACGCGTTTGGCTTTGGGGGCGTGGAATGGTGCTCCCAAGCCTGCAGCTGATGATTTATTGCCAAGCAGAGCGCTCAAGGCAACAGCACCAAAGGAGTTCCCCACCGTGCCGAGGAAGGCCCGGCGGTTACAGAGTGTGGAGAAATCAGTTTGATGAGACATGCTGGGCTCAGTGGCGGGTGATTGTTTCGGACAGATTGAAGAGCAGTTGGCAGATATTTGTCCAGGCGGCGTGTTGTGCTGCGGGTAGTGATACCCGGGGATGATCACCAACATTCAGTAGCTGGGCAGCGGCAGCGGGGTTTTCCTTGTATTTGGAGAGTTCTTTCGTGAGGGCTTTTTCGAGTAAAGCGATCTCGTTGTCGAGTGGAGGGCGTCCTGTGACCTGGGTGAAGGCCGCGATGAGTCTGGCATGGTCGCTGGTATGGTCCTCTTGCAGAATATTAGCTGCAAGCACGCGTGATGCCTCGATAAACTGCGGACTGTTCAATAGGATGAATGCCTGGAGTGGTGTGTTGGTGCTACTCCTTCCCACAGTGCATGATTCTCTGTTAGGGGCATCAAAGACAGCCATGTAGGGTGGTGGCAAGGTGCGTTTCCAGTATGTGTAGAGTGAGCGGCGATAGAGTTTTTCACCGTGGTCGCGGTGGTAAGTTTGTGCGGTGGCAGGTGATGAGCCGTAGTGGGAAACTTGGCGCCAGAGGTCGCCGGGGTGATAAGTTTTGACGGATGGGCCGCCGATTCGCGGGACAAGGAGACCGGAGTGGGCCAGAGCTTGGTCGCGAATGTGTTCGGCTGACAGGCGGAAGCGAGGTCCACGAGCTAGCAGGGTATTGAGCGGGTCAGCCTGTTGCAGTTCTTGTGAGGAGCGCGAGCTTTGTTGGTAGGTGCGAGACGATACGATGAGGCGGACCAGGGCTTTGGTATCCCATCCTGATTTTTGGAAATGCACGGCGAGCCAGTCGAGTAGCTCGGGGTGGCTTGGGTAGGAACCTTGGGAGCCGAAGTCGGCTCGGCTTGTGACCAGACCTTGACCGAAAAAAATAGCCCAGATGTTATTAACAGCGACGCGTGCTGTGAGCGGGTGGTCTGGGCGGACGAGCAAGCGTGCTAGATCGAGGCGTGTAGCGATTTTATTTTCTGGATTGAGTGGTGGCAGGAATGCCGGCGTGCCGGGATGGACGATATGTTTAGGGGAGGAGTAGACACCACGTTCCAGGAAGCGTGTTTCCCTGGGTTTTTTTGCGGTGTCCATGACCATGGTGGAGTGTTTTTCTGTGAGGACAGAAAGTCTTTCTTCCAGATTGGCAAC
The DNA here is from genome assembly GCA_029288115.1 of Akkermansiaceae bacterium. Lineage (GTDB taxonomy): Bacteria > Verrucomicrobiota > Verrucomicrobiia > Verrucomicrobiales > Akkermansiaceae > Oceaniferula. The sequence goes on from JARFPV010000622.1 coordinate 2,218, forward strand.
GCGGTGGCGATGGGAGGATTTTTGGGGGGAAGTTTCGAAGAAATAGTTGTGTAGTTTTCTGATTTGCTCTGCGGAGCGAGCGTCTGTGTTGGTGTTAATGATTGAGAGGAGTTCTTCGTTATGTTCGCTGTCGGGGTCTTTGCCGGTGAAGAGTTGGATTTCAAATTTGGCGGGTGAGTTGCCTCTGCTGTAATTGAAGACCAGTTCTGTGGTCAGGTGCCGTTTCTCGGAAACATCGACAGGTTCTGGAAAGGTGAAAGTCACGTGTTGGGCTCTGTCTGTTATCGATGGAGACCAGCCGTTCAGGCGGCGGGTATCGGCTAGAAAGGATGGTTCGTAGCCGGGCCGGAAAGAAGATGCGGTGAGTCGGTGTGGGGGGATGAGTGCGTTGTGATCGATGTTTTTGGACGTGTGTATGGAAAATGATGGTGAAATGGTATTGAGGACGAGGCTACCATCTTTGCCGTAGCCTACCTTGCCATTTTTTCCGGG
>JARFPV010000650.1 GCA_029288115.1 Akkermansiaceae bacterium
AGATTGGATAGTCGTGACGTAGATATTAGCCAAGCGACTTCTGTGTCTTATTCCGTGCTTGTGTTACCTCACAGAAAAAGCGAGGTTACGTAGATTGTGAGTCATTGGAAAAAATTCCTTGTTGGCAAGTGGAACTGGATGCGTCCGGTCAAGTCGATCGTCTTCATCTATGTGGTGCTCATGCTCATTGCCGTATCTTGTTCCAACCGCTTCATCCACCAGCCACCGGCCGCAGGATACACGAAGGAGCTGGATGGAATATCACTCATCAAGATGCCTAATGGTGAAAATATCGCGGTATCCTACCTACCCGCGCGCAAGGGTATGCCTACACTACTCTGGTCGCATGGCAATGCCGAGGACATCGGCTATCTCAGGCAACGCCACGAAAGCTTTCATGCCGAAGGCTATGGCATCCTTGCCTACGACTACCCGGGCTACGGCATCAGCGAAGGTTCACCAAGCGAACAAGGCTGCTACGATGCGGCGATGACGGCCTGGGAGCACCTCACCAAAACTCTGAAAGTAGCGCCAGAACATGTCCTCATCTACGGCCAATCCGTCGGTAGCGGGGCGTCCGTCTGGCTGGCTACCAAGGTCGAGACCCAAGGGCTGATTCTTGTTTCGCCCTTCGTCTCTGCCTTCCGGGCAGTCACCAAATACCCCCTGTTCCCCGGCGACAAATTCAAGAACCTGAGCCGGATGGATAACGTCGCCGAGCCTCTGCTGGTCATCCACGGCAGCAATGACCGAGTGATCTCCCAGTGGCATGGCAAAAAAATCCACGACGCCCACGCTGGTCCGAAAACGTGGCACAGCATCGAGGGAGCAGGCCACAATGATCTCTATATTGTTGCCGAGCAGGAAATCATCAAAGCGATCGCAGATTTCCGCAAAGAGTGCATTACCCTCAAAGCCGCACATCAAAGAAATCCAGCATCACCGCCCGGTAAACCTGGCGCTTGAACTCCGGCAACCACTTCAGCTTGAAATCCTCCGGCCAAATCCACTTATACCGACCAAACTCGGGGCGTTTCTGCCTGTTGAGATCGATATCCGGCGCCCCCTTCTTGAGTCGGCACAAGTAGTATGTCTGGATCTGACCATCGAAGTACATCTTCTGCTTCTTCACCTGGTCCGGGTAGAGGTAGGTGTATCCCCCACGTTTTTCGAGCACCTTGTAGCTGTTCCAGGGAAGACCGATTTCCTCCTGCACCTCGCGAGCGAGTGCCCTGATCATTTTCTCACCCATATCAACGCCACCCTGCGGGAACTGCCAGGCACCTTTCTTATTGACCCGCTCGCACACAAGTAACTTCCCTCGTCGGTTAAGTATAAGTGAGGCAACGTTAGGTCGGTAGCTGGCTGGCATAGCGGCGGGAGTATGCACGGGTGTTTTTTCTCAATCAAGGCTTTGACGAAACTTTGTTTATCAGCGAGGGTTACACACCCAACCACTGACACCTATGAAAAAAACACCCATATCCATCGCTTTGATCATGTTCTGCCTGTTACTGCTACCCATGATAGCAAGTGCACAAAACAACTCGGGCACCACGACCAATGAATCAACCGGACCACGCCGCTTCTGGCAGGCCAGTGTGCCAGGCGGCAACTACATCGTGGCACTCGACCGCATTTCCTCGATCAGCAAACACGACTACATTTTAAATGGCAACCTGCGCGTCACCGAGGTGGTGATCGACACGAACGGCAACTCTCTCGCGCGCTTTTATTACATCATCCCGGTCACCGAAGACTCCGGTTCCAAAATTGGAGCAGGGCTCACAACACGGGGCAAAGAACTACTCGACAAAGTGGGTGAGCGCACGGGGGCAAATGCCAACACCGCCGTTGCCAAGCAGTATCCGAACACCACGCACGCAAAAACAGTTGAGTTCAGAATTTCTAACGAAGGCAACCTGAACAAACTCTTCAGCAGCGCAACCAACGCCTGGATCAAGGGCATTGGTAGGAAATTTTCGATCAGGAACGAGTAACTTCGGTTATTCGTCTTCCTCGTCCTCTTTCTCTTTCCTCGGCGATCCGCCCGGGATGAGATCGAGCAGCCCACCTGCGCCATCGCGGATAATGCCTACACCCTCTTCGACGGCACTTGCGGGATCTCCATTGAGGATTTTCCCCGCGGCATCAACTGCCTTGCCAGGAAACTCGACTGTAGAATCGTGGGCAAACTTGAGCGCCATCTTGCCGGTCTCGGGAACCAGCTCGAACATTCTTTCACCTGCGGCGGCAATCATGCGGTCGGTTAGATCTTCCTTGGGATTGTCCACAGTACCTGTGATGTGAAGTGGTGCCCATAACAGTCCCTTATCACCGCGCAAAAAGACCTTGGTCTCAGCACCCGGAATGTGGGACAGCGTGCCGGGGACAATTCCTACCCTGAAACGCCCATCGAGTGATTCCTTGTTGACCGTGATGTTACCGACCACGCGCACGAGCCCCTCACTGGCTATCACAATATCCTTGATATCGAGTCGATCTCCCTCTTTCCAGAATTTGAATGTAGCCTCGGAAAGCACGAGCCGGCGAAACCTGCGGGTATTGGAATAGGCCGCGATGGTATCAAGCACCGGAAGAGCAGTTAGAACCCCATCCTTAAGTTGAACTTTACCACGCAGCACGGTGTTCTCGTTTCCGGAAAGCACCTTGAATTTAGCATTCACATTACCCATGATGCGCTTTTCCCAATCGGGTGGCACCAGCTCCTCCGCCCGCACATCGGTTAGAGCCCCATAAAAGCCAAAGTCATCACCCTCGAGCTCTCCGTTTAGAGTCAGGCGGCCTCGCTTGTAGACTTTCGCCTCAGAGTTGGTTAGAAAAATCCTCCCATTCCTCCACTTGCCACGCGCTGAGATCAGATCGAGCCGTGATCCAAACCAGTTGGTATCGATCACGCCGCCGGTGAGTAGCACGTCGTAAGCACCTCCCGGGGAGGCATCGACACGTGCAGCCAGATCTTTCGCCTGAAGCCCACCACCTGTAGTCTTCAGGTTGATATTGGCGCTGGATACCTCGATGGAATTCAGCTCGGCACGATCGGGAAGCATGCCGGCAAAAAAACCAGACTCCTCTGGAGACGCTACTGCGCTCGACTGCCTTTCTTCAGGCTCATCGGATGGCTGTTCCTCGGGTGATGTAGAATCCAGAAGCAAATCGAGCTGATTGATGCGCACATCCGAGACCTCCCAAACTCCACGCCTGATTCCGCCAAGACCAATTCTCGCCTGAACGCCATCTGCCTTGATTCCTCGGATCACCGTGCCGTTTTCAGATACGAAACCAGCTGTCCTCGCATCCATCCCCTGCCACTCAAAGAGCTCGAAATGCGCATCCGCTCCAATGGCATCACCCACTGTCTCACTGATGAAGACGCGAAAATCATCGCTGTGCAGGTAGGACTTCAACCAAGAATAGACACCAAATCCTGCAAGAATCACGCCCACAAGCAGTATAGTCAGGATGCGTAAGATCCACTTACCGACACCCGACCTCTGCTTACCGCCACGCGTGGATTTCCTTCTCTGCGATCGTCTGGACATGAGCTACAAGCTAATCGAGACTGGGAAATCCACAAGTTTTCTTCTCGCTATACACCGCAACTTTTCCTAGTTACCTTGGTTGCACAACCACACACCTACTATCCGTGCTAGAACTCAAAGACGTCTGCTTTACCATCCAGAAAGATGGCGAACCTCTCAACCTAATCGACGAAGTTTCGCTGAAAGTCCCCAGAGGCCACTTCATGGCGATCGTCGGCCCATCCGGCTGCGGCAAAACCACGCTGCTAAAAACCATTGCCGGGCTGAACGAAGAATCGGGTGGTGATCTGATATGGGATGACAGAAATCTCGCCAAGGAGAAGGACTTTGATCCTGCGGAAATTGGATACGTCCCTCAGTTCTCCATTGCCTATGACCAACTGACGGTAGACGAATCCATTGAGTCCGCCACACGGCTACGGGTTAAGATCAAGAATTTCGCAGAACTCGATAACCGCATCGACCGCATCCTCGAGGAAACCGGGCTCGCGGCCCTCGCCGACCGACCAGTGAAAGTGCTCTCTGGTGGACAAAAACGCCGACTCGGGCTGGCGATGGAACTGGTTACCGGACCGCATCTACTGCTCTGTGACGAGGTGACTTCCGGGCTCGATCCACGATCAGAGCGCGACATCGTTCGCCTGTTGCACCAGCTGTCCCGAACCGACGGGCGTACGGTCATCTCTGTCACCCACTCGCTCGCTCACCTTGAGCTCTATGATTCCATCCTCGTGTTACACGAGGGACGTGTGGCATACCACGGACCACCGGAAGGGCTGACACACTATTTTTCCGTGGATGACATGGAGGAAGTCTACCCGCAACTCGCTAAGCAACGTTCGGAGAAATGGCAGCAATCATGGCTCAAGCACAGAGATGCTTACTACGGCAAACTCAACAAACGCCGCAACGAACTCATTAAAAAAGGAGAGCTTTCCGTGCCCGCGGAAGTCACAGCTAAAGAGGACAACTCAAAGAGAAAAGACACCGACTCCGCACCACTGGAAGATCCAGCCGCATCACAGGAAATTGTGCGAGAAGCCTCTGAACTGGTGCGCACACCCAGTGTCGTAAGCCAGTTTTCCACCCTACTGGGCAGGCGGTGGAAAATATTCTTCCGCGACAAAGGGCAAGTATTCCTACAACTCGCAATCCTCGTTTGTTTCCCCGTGCTGGTCGCCCTTTTCAGTGAACGAGGCAATGAAAACGTCAAGAAATTCTCCGGTATTGACGAAGGCACTATCCACCGCATCGAAGAAGGCATCGAGGTCAACCAAAGCTACCTTAGCGTAGGATCCGCAGTTTCCGGCATCGTCATGTTTCAAGTAGTCTTACTGTCCCTGATGGGGTCTAACAACTCAGCCCGTGAAGTAGCCGGCGAGCGACTGATCTACGAGAAGGAAAAATTCGGCGGCATCCGCCCAAGCGCCTACCTCGGCAGTAAAGTCGTGTTCCTGGGCAGCCTTATCCTCATCCAATCCCTGTGGATGGCCATATTCGTCCAACAGTTCTGGAAGTTCCCCGATGGCAGCGAGAGCGGCTTCCTCGACCACACCGTGTTCCTAGTACTCGTGAATGCGGCCATGACATTCATTTGCCTCGGTATCTCCTCACTGATGAAAACTGCGGAGCAATCCTCCCTGCTCTCCATCTATTTGGTCGGGTTCCAGCTTCCCCTCTCAGGTGCTGTGCTCGCGTTGCCCGAAACCATCGAGCCACTTACCCGACCCTTTATTTCAGCCTACTGGGCGTGGTCCGGCAGCATTGATTCGATGAATCCAACCTACCGAAACGCAATCGATGCGGTGACGGAAACATCTTTCCAGCCATCCACATCATGCCAGTACTTGCTGATCATCCACATCGCCGTGGGATTGATCGCATCCTACATCGGCCTCAAACGTCACCGCTGGGATTAATCCTTTCGTTCATTTCTTCATTTCTACAATCATCCAATTCTAACATGCCTCGTCGATCCCGATCCACATCAGATAAAAAAAGTAACTTCGCCGTCTATATCATCATCGCCGTTGCGGTGATTGCAGCGCTTGTCGTTGGCAAATTCATCCTTGATAAGCGCGCAGAGCATTTCTCGGATCTCACTGAACTCCCGGTAGCTGACATCCAAGAAGGCGGAACCTCCCTGAGCGGCAATATCTACAAAGTCACCGGAGAAATCTCCGAACGTAGGATCCTCCCAGATGACGGCGGGCTCCTACTTAGCGTCGTCAGTACACAGGGGGATAAAAAATCCAGTCCGATACCCATTTTCGTGCCTAAAGGTACTGAAAAGATCAACCTGGAAAGAAATCATGGATACACCTTTAAAGTGGAAATCAACCGTGAAGGATTACCCGTTGCAATGGACATCAAAGCGCAGTAGTATAGCGAGAACCACAACGATCCAAACCAATGAAAAAACGTACACGCATTCTATTCGCCGCCTTAACCGGCGTGGCTCTCCATGCCCAGGGACAGGTCTATGACCCCGGCAAGAGCGGCGGCACCACCAAACCTGCTCCTCAGTCTAGCAATGGTGACACCACCATCATCAACAAAAAGCAGGACTCAAAATCGCCCTACGGCAACGAGGTTCCCTTCATCGATCCTACCCAGGAAACAATTACCCTCATGGGGCACACTTTCAATCTGGGCGACAACCGTTTGGGCGGACAGTTTGAAGCCTATCTGGCAGACTCACCTAACACATCCAAAGCAGCCCAGGAATACCGCGATACCATTGACTCCGTCCTAGATGCCGTATCACCACACACCAAAGGAGTTTCCACATCCCAGAAAATACGCAACGGATTTGCCCTACTTCCACGCGCTGCATCCTATCCAGGTGATGGTAGAATTTGTGATTCACTATCGAATGCGATTTACGCCGCAATGCTCTCCAAAGGCGCAGTGAGTAATTCAAAAGACTATATCGCAAACCTTGAAAAGGAGAAAAAGCGCCTCATTTACAACCTTGATATTGTCTTAAAAAAGAAAAGCCTCGTGGATGAACCCAATCCCCAGCAAGGTAGCAAAGGAAAAAAGAAGCCATCCGCTACACTTACTGCGGACACCTATGAGGAACAGGACATGCAAAAACGTGTTCTTGAGATTGAAGCACTTAAAAAACTCCACCAGGCGAAAGATGAGGTGAATATCGTGCAGGCGAAAATCCAGTATCAGGCACTGCTCGCCCAGCTCTTTGTCCAACGCCGCTTCGAGCACGTGGTGATCGGGACCCGTTTTTACAATCTCATTTTCCGCGATGGCGATAGCAAGATGCGCCTCAAAAAAGGCTCTGACGTCTCCAAATTCTTTGGTGAAGGGCTTGGGGTGGATCCCACCGTTACCGGCTTGGACTCGGCCGCCAATGAAGCGATGCGTAAGGTCAGCACCTTTGTTGCCGCCTTCCACAACCACCTTAACCACAATGAATTGCACAGTGCTTCCAAGCGACTGACCGAGGCTTTTGCCATTGGAGAGTTCCTTCCCGTGGTTCAGACAGTACCCTCAGACGAAAGAAGAAAAATCCTCGAATACGTCCGCGATGGTCATGCACTGGTCAAGACAATGGACGTGCGCGATTACGCACGCGCAAAAATATTATTAGAAACGCTCAAAAAGCGTTCATCTGATTTCGACTCAACCAAGGCGGAAGGAGCCATCGCTGCTTACACCCGGGTATCCAATGGACACCTGCGCGCCGCCAAGATCGCCCTGATGAAGGGAGACGAAGCTAAGTTCGAGCAGGAGCTGAAGAACGCCACGTCCGTCTGGCCCACCAACCCAAAGCTCGATGAAATCGACAAAAAGCTCGATACGATGATTGCTGACGGTGACGCAGGTAAGACACTCATCAATGACTTTGACCGCCTGCTTAGCGAGAACAACTTCCGTGAGATCTATAAGCGCCGATTCGAGTTCATGCCGGTTGCTCAGGCTGACGAGAAACGCTTCGATGCCATCAAGCAGATCGTCAAAAACATCACTCGCATCGACACCACCATCCAGCTCGCCAATCAGGCGTCGCTCGGTGGTAATGATTTTGCCGCGTGGGAAGCCCTTGCAGAGCTTCGCGACGAGTTCCCCAAAGATCCGGAACTACTCCAGCGGTTAGAAAAACTTTCCTCCAGTGTTGCCAGCTTCACGGTAGCGCTGTCCAAGGCCAAGGAGTTTGAAGACAACGAGTTCAACCCGCAAACTGGCTCGGCTCTTGCATGGTATATGGAGGCAAAACGCATCTATCCCGATAGCAAGCACGCACTCCAAGGTATCGACCGCATGGCAGAACGCATCGTATCGGGTGGCAACACGTCGAGCAGCAATTCGTCTGAAGACCCATCAGAAGACGACGATTTTTAAGTCGGTCAGCTTCAAAGTCCTGAAACCGCTGTCAAAAACATCCGCACACGGGCGGATGCCATGTTGGCGGTCGCGCAAGAAACGGAAAAATTCCCCATACCAAGCGACGAAGAAAAAAAGACGTTTGCCAAACAATGGGAGGACTTGAAAACCAAGGTTGAGGAAAAGCCCAAACCTAATCGGAGCAACATGAAGCCCCCCAACAGGTGCGTAAAATCATGGGCAAAGGCATGCAATCCGTCGGCAAAACTTTGGATGAAATTCACGCCATCATCGTAAAATACGGCATCGATCTGGTGCAAACCAAGTAATCCCAGGCATATTCCACCCGCATTGGGGATGAAATCGTGGTCTCGCGCATTGATTTCTGCGAACTTACGCCACAGATCGGCTAATTTGAATTTAGTGTTATTTTTACCCTCTTTTGCTTGCCAGAGGAGCTTTAATTTCTATTCTCCGTCCCTCCCCAGCAGCTAGCGCCGCTGGGTCGTCATTTTTTACCAAAGAACAAACCCACGGAACACTACCCATGAATCCCGTTATCACCCCTATTGCAGGCCTCGTAGGCCTTGGTATCGCATTCCTGATTCTTGCCACTATTCTAAAGCGCCCAGGGGGCGATGGAAAGGTGAAGGAAATCGCCGACAAAATCCACAAAGGCGCGATGGTGTTTATGCGCCGTGAATTTGTTCTGATTTCTCTGTTTGCCATCATCATCGGCGGCTTGCTGTTCTTTTTCCAGAAAGGTGAGTATGGCAAGCAGCAGTCACTCGCATTTTTCCTCGGCTGCCTTGCGTCCTCGTTTTCCGGTTTCGTAGGCATGTTCACCGCCACCAAGTCTAACGTGCGCACCACCATTGCTGCCCGTGACAGCGGTCAGGCGGACGCACTGAGCGTGGCATTCTTCGGCGGCTCTGTGATGGGCCTCACCGTCGCCTCGATGGGCCTGATCGGCCTGGGCGGACTTTACTTCTTCTACAAAGACAACCACGCCGTGGCAGAAATCATGGAAGGTTTCGCCATGGGCGCATCACTCGTCGCGCTGTTCTACCGTGTCGGTGGAGGCATCTTTACCAAGGCTGCTGACGTCGGTGCTGACCTCGTCGGAAAAGTCGAGGCCGGCATCCCCGAGGATGATCCACGAAACCCTGGTGTGATCGCCGATAACGTAGGCGACAACGTAGGTGACGTCGCTGGTATGGGATCGGACATCTTTGAATCCTATTGCGGAGCACAAATCGCCACTATCGCGATTGCGGGTGCGATTGCCGCCAATGCTGCCGAAGCCCTCGGTGCCAGTCGGGAACAGCTGATGCAGCTTCCGCTGGCACTCACTACCATGGGCCTGCTCTGTTCCATCCTCGGAATCCTGCTCGTCAAAATCATGTCCGCCAAGGACCCCGCGAGCGCATTGCGTATCGGCACCATTGGTGCGGCCATCATCTTTATCGCCGGATCCTTTGGTCTCTGCAAATTCCTCGGCGTCAGTAACCACATCGCCGCCGCCGTGCTCTGCGGTGCCGTGGGCGGAATCATCATCGGTCTGGTCACGGAGTATTACACCGGAGGCAAACCCGTACGTGACATCGCCAAGTCCGGAGAAACCGGTGTGGCCACCGTCATGATTTCCGGTCTTTCCGTTGGACTTAAATCCGTCGCCATTCCCCTACTCACTCTGGCAGCAACCATCTTTGTTTCCTACGAATTCGCCGGACTTTACGGTGTCGGACTGGCCGCGGTCGGCATGTTAGGCACCGTCGGTATCACCATGGCAATCGATGCTTACGGCCCGGTTGCCGATAACGCAGGTGGCATCGCTGAAATGAGTGCCATGGGCCCTGAAACCCGCAAGATCACAGATGGACTGGATGCTGTGGGTAATACCACCGCCGCAATTGGTAAAGGCTTTGCCATCGGTGCGGCAGGTCTCGCTGCACTTGCCCTCATCACGGCATTCATTCAGAAGGCACATATTGCCAATTTCGACTTCAAGGACGAGGCTGTGCTGCGCACCTTCTTTGTAGGCCTCTTCATTGGTGGTGTGATTCCCTTCCTCAATGGCGCCATCACCATGGATGCCGTCGGCAAGGCCGCCTTCGAAATGATTAACGAAATCCGCCGGCAGTTCCGTGAAATCCCCGGGCTGCTTGAAGGCACCGGTGAACCAGACTCTGAAAAGTGTGTGGACATCGCCACACGTGCAGCCACCAAACGCATGATCATGCCTGCTGTATTAGCAGTAGGAACCCCCATCGCGGTTGGTTTTGGATTTAACGCAATCAGCGACAGTTCAAGCATCGGTGCCATTGCACTGACTGGCACTCTCTGTGGATCCCTGCTCGGCTGCATCCTCATGGCCCTGTTCATGTCAAATGCAGGTGGTGCCTGGGACAACGCTAAAAAATACGTCGAAGAGGGTCACCACGGTGGCAAGAATTCAGAAACCCACAAAGGTTGCGTGGTCGGTGATACCGTTGGCGATCCCTTCAAGGACACCTCTGGCCCATCAATGAATATCCTCATCAACGTGATGGCGATTGTTAGTCTTGTCATTGCTCCACTCTTGTAGGATATTAGCAGCTGTTAAGGATTATCCCAACAGCTGCTCATACCGTGGAAAACCAAGAGGAATCGCATCGTAAACTAACTCTAGAGCAGCGATCCCGCTCTGTGCCCTATCGCCAGCCGTTTGTTTCAGCCGTTCTGTGGACACTGGTTTTTTATTTGGCGGTCATCGGCTTTTTCACTGTCATTGCCACCTTTTTCCTAGTGCCCTCAGAGATGAGGCGCACTGCAGCCTACCTGATTGCGGCGATGCTGCCCGCGTGCGGACTTTTATGGACGATTGCCTACTTTAAGCGCCGTAAGGCAACATGCCCATTATGCAAGTGCACTCCCTTTCTGGATAACCTTGCCCACAAGCACCAGAAAGCATTCAAGGTCAGACCACTGAATCACGGAACCACCGCTATCTTCAATGTGGTGCTCGCCCAGCGTTGGCGTTGCATGTATTGCGGCACCCCATTCGACATTCTTAAGACCAAAAAATGAGGACCCGCTTGCGCAGATCCCCATTTTCTCCAGACAATCGGGTGGATTAGACCCACCCGTAGAAGTTGGTTAATTTAGAATGAGTAGGAAAGAGAAACACCTCCGTAGAAGAGGTCATCGCTTACAGTTGCTCCTCGTGAGTTAGCAAAGTTGCTGTCAGCACCTACATACTTGACGTAAGGAGTCAGAGTAACATTTTCAGTAATTGTCACTGGGACTGCAACACTTGCAAAGAAGTGGTTAAAGCCTTCAACGGCGCCACGGTTATTACCATTCACGTTGGGGCTGAATCCAAAACTCCAAGCCGCACCTGCAGACAGGTCGATGCTCACATTTGAGTTGTTGGGAATTTCAATGCTCTTGGTAACTTCAAACTCGAGGTAACCAGCGTCGATCGCATCGGTATCGTGGTAGTAGGTCAGGCTAAGCCCGATGCCATTCTCTAGTTCAGTCGACAGACCTAAGTAAACTTCGTGTGTGTCGAGCCCTGCTGCGCTGGGGCTATCCGGAAAGAGATAGTTGGTGTAACCGATAGCAACGTCGATCTTACCAAAGCTCTTGCTCAACTCTACGTAGAGATCGAGCTCGTTAAAACCGGGAGCAAAAGAATTTCCACTATTGTCCTGGTACCATGCACCAGCAGTCAGCGAAATACCATTACCCAATTCAGTGGAGAGTTCTAAACCAACGTCGCCCATATCGTCACCGAAATCCTGACCGCGCCACTCATAAATTGAGTGATAACCGGCATAGATTTCGAATTCGACTTCAGCAGAAGCAGGGACAGATGCAGCAGCCATAAGGCCTCCGCCAATCATCATGGATTTGAATGTTTTTTTCATAGCAACGTATTTCAAGCAGGACGCGTGCCAACTCAGATAATAAAGACAAAAAAACCGGAGCCGCTTAACAGTGGCTCCGGTGCTTTAAATTAATGATTTTTAAAGGGTTAGGCTTCCCAGTTATAGGCTTCCTCACCGTGGTCAGCGCGGTCGAGACCACCGTGCTCAACATCTTCCTCCACCCGGATGCCCCCGCAAATCAGCTTGGCAGCGTAGAGACCGATCACTGAAGCTGCGGCACTCCAGACAACCGTCACAACGATGCTCTTACCCTGCACGATCACTTGGGCAAAATCACCACTGCCGTCACGGATGAACCAACCGGTGAGCAGAGCTCCCACGATACCTCCGATACCATGAACTCCGAAAACGTCGAGACTATCGTCGTAGCCGAGTGCGTGCTTGAGCTTGGTCGCAGCAAAGTAGCAGGCAAGGCTGGATACCGCACCGATTATCAGGGCTCCAACGACATCGGCAGAGCCTGCAGCTGGTGTAATAGCAACCAGTCCGGCAACCGCACCCGTCGCAGCACCCACCGCGGTAGGTTTCTTGGCAATGATCCACTCGAGCCC
>JARFPV010000551.1 GCA_029288115.1 Akkermansiaceae bacterium
GCAGGGCGTCGGCGTCCAGCTACCGGTTCTCTCACCAGAGGGACTGGTAGGCAAAGTCGATGCACCTTCTGCAAACACATCCACCGTGATTCTACTCACCGATGAGAGTTGCCAGGTATCAGCAAAAGTTGATGGCACTCCGGAAGTAGGTATCCTCAGCGGGCAACGCGGGCTAACAGGCGACAATCCGTCGCTCAAGCTTCGTTTCCTGAGTAAAGACGCCACCATCAAACCCGGCATGCTAGTCTTCACGACTGGACGCGGGGGGCTCTTTCCGCCTGACATCCTTCTTGGAAAAATCAAGTCGTTCGAACCCGGACCCTTGTATGGAGAAGCACTCGTCAAGCCTGCGGTGGACTTTGCAGCACTACACACTGTGTTTGTAAAAATCCCTGACTCCCCAGAGTCATCCGCAAGCCCGACGAATCCGTGATCAAGTATACCATCAGTGTCATTCTCCTGACCCTTGCAGCGTGCATGGTGCAGCAGTTTCTGCCCGCTATCAGCGGTTTGCATGGCGCACGTGTACTGATCCTTGCGCTAGTGTTCCTCTGTGCTGCTGTGAGCGTGGATTTTGCCACCATGCTACTCCTCGCATTTCTCTGCGGTTTCCTATGGGACGCTCAAAATGCCCTCGGACCCGCAGGTGGGGACGCGGAAATCTACACAAGCCCTGTCGAGCATCTACGCTTCGGTTACAGTATCATCCTCTACGCCATGATGGGTTTGCTCATGCAGGGAATCCAGCCACTTTTCAAGAAAGGCAAATGGCACATATCCTCCCTGTTAGCCGGCATCGCCATCTTCCTCTATCTGTTTACCGAATATCTGCTCATCAACTTCGTCCGCGGAGATTTTGTATTCCCTCGTACCGCGTTCTACAGAATCTACCTGACGAGTGCCCTGACCATGCTTTTTTCACCCCTCATCTTCTGGCTGATCTTTCAGCTTGCTTCTGCTTGCCATTACACCATCCGCTACGATGGTCTAAAAAAGGAACCTCGCTATCTCGACTAACCACCTACTGAAATGGAACCTCGCTACCGCCTCAGACTTTACCTTCTCACCGCCCTGATTCTTGTCGGGTTCGGTGCGTTGCTGTCGCGGCTATATCAATACCAGATTAAGGAGCGTTCAAAATTCCTGCGGCAGGTACCCTCGAACTACACCGTCACTATCCGTGAACCAGGCATCCGAGGTGACATTACAGACCGGAACGGGGTCATCCTCGCCAGAAATCAGCGCAACCATGAGGTGGTGTTTAATCTGGAAGAAATTCGCAACGATTACAAACGGCACCTGATTGAGACCAAGGGTAAGGACGACCCACAAGTCAAAGATTTCCGCAAACTCAAGACTCACGAAATTGTCAACATCTGGGTGCGGCCAAGGCTCGCTATCCACGGACTGGACAACAAATACAGCGCCAACGCCCTGAACACCCACTACGTCACCCATGGTGGACTCGTTCCATTCACCTTCCGTGACAATCTGACCTACGATCAGTTTGCCCACTTCGCCGAGCACAATCTGGAGCTGGCGGGCGTGGATATCCGGGTGAGCCCACGCCGCGAATACCTCTACGGCTCTCTCGCCTCACACATCCTCGGATATGTCAAACAATGGGAAAAAGGTGATATTACTGACGAGGAAAAGCTCAAGTTCAAGCACTACACCGGCGACAGCAAAGGCATCGCAGGCGTGGAAGCTACGATGAACAGCCACCTGACTGGTTCAGAGGGAATCAAAACCATTCTCAAAAACGAAAAGGGTAAGGTGATCAGCATGGTTGACTACATTAAACCTGACGTTGGCTCGCGTGTGGAACTCACCATCGATTCACGAGTTCAATGTTTGGTCGAAAACACACTGCGCCGTGTGGGTCGTGCCGCAGCCGTAGTGTTAGACCCGAATACTGGTGAAGTTCTCGCTATGGCATCGGTGCCGGACTTCACTCCGAGCTATTTTGTCCCGAGCATCGATCCAGACGCGTGGAAGAACTACAACTCGAACCGAGCTCACCCACTGGTGAACAAGGCGATCAATAACTTTACTCCTGGCTCGACCTTCAAACTACCCACTGCAATTGCCGCCGCCATACACGGCCACGCCTATGACCACGAAGGTTGCTCTGGATATGTCGCATACGGGAAAATTAAGATTCGCTGCTGGAAACGTAGTGGACACGGAAGTCTCGGCCTCCAAGAATCAATTCAACGGTCGTGTAACTGCTATTTCATGAAGATTGCCAACGAGATCGGCAGCAAGAAGATGTTGAGCTCGTTCCAGCTTCTCGGTCTGGGACGTAAGACCGGTATTGAATTACCATCCGAAGCTCCTGGCTTTATTCCAGGAAACCGTTTTTGGCGCCAGCAGCTACGCCCAGGAGAGTCGGTCACACCTTCAATCACCGGCATGATGTCGATCGGACAATCCGACTCCGCGGCAAGCCCTCTTCAAATGGCAGCACTGGTGGGCGCGATTGCCAACCGAGGACAGTATTACAAACCACGCGTCGTCAAACGCGTCATTCATCCGCACCAAGGGATTGTCGTGCAAAACCGGCCGAATCTGAAGGTAAACTTGTTGCAAGAAGGTCTGAAGCCAGATCATATCGAGCGTATTCGCAAGGGCATGTTCCTTGCAGCCAACGAACTTGGCGGAACCGCTCGCCGCGCTGCTGTAAAAGATCGGGGCGTGTGCGCCAAGACAGGAACCGCACAGACCACCGACATGGGAATCAAGTCGAACGATGCCTGGACGGTAGCTTTTGCTCCCTATGACCGCCCCCGATACGTTGTTGTCGTCGCAGTAAAACGTGGCAGCTCAGGTGGTGCCGTAGCAGGCCCCCTTGTTCACCTCATCATGCGTGGATTGTTTGCCCGTGACGAAGGGCTGAAACTCCCACTCGCCAAGATGAAGGAATACAATGGTGATTTTATTGTGCGCGACAGAGTGGAACTCCCCGATCAAGGCAGCTTACTTGACATCGCATTTGAAGACAGTGGAGAAACCGGCAACGAGATCGAAAATGTCATCACCGCTCCCGCTGTCCCTGAAATGATCAGACCTCGCTTACCCAAACCAACTATCCGACAGGAGGCCGACGCAGAAGGCTCCACTGCCCCCAAGGCCATCATCATTGAAGAATAAACACCCCTTTCCCCTAACTACTCTCTACAATCTACTAACTACTTAACAAAATGATTAAACGTATTAAAAAAGCACTCGGCATGGCAAGCCCCACGCCGATGGAAGGCACCTCACTTGTCATCAATTCAGAAAAACTCGAACGCCGCGTCGCCCTCATCGAGGATGGCTCTCTGGAGGAGTATAACCTCGAACGTGAAGGCGATCTCAACATCGTCGGCGGTATTTTCAAGGGCACCGTCAAGAACATCGAACCTGGCCTGAAAGCCATGTTTGTCGACATCGGCCTGGATAAGAACGCATTTCTGCACTTCTGGGATGCCATTCCTGCAGCACTCGATAACGGGCTCGAGGAAATCCAGCGCGAAGGCCAGAAAAAGAAGAAAAAACAAAAGCGCATCACCTCCAAAGACATCCCTAACATTTACCCTCAGGGTTCTGAAATCATGATTCAGGTTTCCAAGGGACCTATCGGAAACAAGGGGCCTCGCGTCACGACGAATATCTCCATGGCAGGCCGTTACCTCGTGCTGATGCCATATTCTGACCAATTCGGCATTTCCCGCAAGGTTGATGACCCGAAGGAACGCCAACGCCTACGTCGTATCATGCAGAAACTCCAGGTTCCTGAAGGTATGGGCATCATCATGCGAACAGTCGCAACCGGTCAACGTGCACGCCATTTTGTGCGCGATCTCGCCATGCTGTTAGAACAGTGGTATGCAGTTGAAGACAAACGCGATAATGAAAAAGCACCCGTTTGCTGCTTCCGCGAACCCGATCTCATCGAGCGTAGTGTGCGTAGTTTCCTTACCGATAACGTCGGCCAAGTCATCTGCGACAATGAGGACACCACGAATGAGATGCGCGACATTGCGGGACGCATATCCCGCAGGGCCAAGCGCCGTATTCACTACCTTCCGTCCCGACAATCTATCTTTGAAAAACTCAATCTGCAGAAGCAGATTGATGAGGCATTCTCACGTCAGGTATGGCTCAAGTGTGGCGGCTACCTCGTGATTGACGAGACCGAGGCCATGATTACCGTGGACGTGAATACTGGCCGCAACAAGGGCTCCAAGGACGTCGATAAGATGCTCCTGGAAACGAACGTTGAAGCAGCCCAGGAAGTCGCACGCCAGCTACGGCTGCGTAACATCGGCGGACTCGTCGTGGTGGACTTCATCGACATGCGCCATCGCCGCGACCAACAGGCAGTATACCGTGCCATGAAAGAGCGACTGAAGCGCGACAAAGCAAAGACTCAGGTACTTCAGATCTCATCCATCGGATTGATGGAAATGACCCGTCAACGGCTCAACGAGTCGCTACGAGACAGCCTGTTAGAACCCTGTCCTTACTGTCAAGGGCGTGGCCGTGTTAAGACTCCCATGACCATGAGTGTGGAAGTCCAACGCTCTCTCAACACTGTGATCCAACGCGGCGAGGGCAATCTCGGCGACCTCATCATTGTAGTCAACACCGAGGTCCTCAACCGCTTCAAGAACGAGGACTCGAACCTATTTATTGAGCTCGAACGCACGCACAGCGGTCGCCTCACCTTCCGTACCGATCCCGCACTGAACCGCGAGCGTTTCGCCATTATTGAAGCGGCCACCGACAAAACACTTCACCAAGCGTAGCTTGCATTGAAATTCTAAGATTCAAAAACCAAATTCCAATAACTGACTTGCCAGACAGCAAAACCATCGAGATCGACGAGATTGTCACTGCGGAAAAATCCGCAGGAGAGGATGCGTCATCGTCTAGCGGAAACAAACGCGGCGGAAAGGCTTCCGACTCTACAATCCCGCCTTTCCAATCAGAGAACCCCTTTGCCGATTTCGAAAAGTCTCTCCCCTGGAAAGCCCGCTGGACGCTACGTTTGACTCGCTGGTTCATGCTACTGCGCAGCAAACCCTGGGGTAAACTGGTCATCGTACCCGCTATCATCCTCGGTATCTTGCTTGCGATACCCGTCGGCCTGGTTTTATTCTGTTTCCTAATCATCCGTGCGTTCATTAGGTCGTTCAGATCTTGAAGACCATCTCTCAAACCGCTTCTGAGCAGCATGAGACTGCCCATTGTTTTTATTGAGAAAATTGCTACGTAACTGCGTATAAGTGAACCGTTGCCTCCTCTTACTTCTTGACTTGAAGCCATGATGATGGACGCTTGGGGAAGCAGTCACACACGTTGCCCATGCGCCACTCTCTTTTTCTCATAGCAATTTCCATTTTACCACTCGTTTCCTGTGCTCAAGCAC
>JARFPV010000009.1 GCA_029288115.1 Akkermansiaceae bacterium
GTTACGTGCAGGCCCATGCATCGCTTTACCGGTCCATCGTCAGCCCTCAAAAAGCTGCAGAACATTCTAACCTATCTGCCTCCGTGAGCGAAAAACCCCATCCGGTTTCCCACTAACAACATGTCAACCCGCACTACATTCACCAAGATTCTGACTGCCTGCATCATGCTCGCATCAGAGTTGCTTCTGTCCGCAGGGCAGGGGGTAGAGGTGTGGAGTGCTCCTTCGTACCAGCGTGTGCTGCTTCAGCAAAAACCAGCGGCAAATGGCGTTTCAGATATACATGTGTGTCGCAACGAGGTGGAATCATTGCAAGTCATCGCATACGGCAACTCAAAGACACTTGAGAAGTTGTCGTTTCATTTTGATCGCGCCTCAGACTCAACAGGTAAGCAGCTTCCAGCCCCTACACTCTTCTGGCAATACGATGTCATGGTTCATAAAAGCTCTCCACGGGCACCCCTGAAAGCCGGGTTATATCCTGATGCATTGTTGCCGTTTGAAAATGGTAGCCAACCCAACAAAGCCGCATTCAGAAATATCAATGGTGATATGAATTTCAGAATCTGGGTGGATTACCGGATCCCAGTCGACCAACAACCTGGCCAGTATCGTGGACGCGTCATGGTAAAAAATGTCGAAACTCAGACAGTAGTCTCAACTCTTGATATCAACATTCATGTTGCCGATGAAACTCTGCCGAAACGCCCTTCGCTTAAGTCGTTTTTTGGATTGAACGAGCATCACATTGCAAGACTCAGCGGACTTGATCGCGAGGATGATGGAGTTGCTCTGAGTGAAGTCATGCACAGCTACTATCAGCTGATGATGGATTGCCGTGTTGAACCTGGGCTCGTCTATGCAACGAGCGCGCCAGTAAACGATCGCGGCGAGCTGCGCTGGGAAGAACCTGCCAGCTCTACGATGCCTGCCGCCAAAGCTATAATACATCGATACTTTACAGAGGGCACATTCCAATCGCTTCACCTGCCAATGTGGCGGGACTATCCATACGCGGATCCACTCGGATACGATCGCGACAAGGCTGTAAACTATTTGGCACAACTTGCCAAACTGTGCAAAGAGACAGCACCTGAATCCGATCTGTTCTTCTCCGTAGGAAGTCTGGATGAACCCGACAGTGCAGGTGCCTATAAGAAAATACGCGACTGGGCGAAACTTGTTCACGACGCTTCAGCCGTCGCCAAGGAAAAGATCTCATTTTTTGTCACCGAACAGCCACAACCCCAAAACCCAAAGTGGGGGACACTGGAAAAATCCGTGGACATCTGGGCGCCTCACGTCATGTGGGCATGGGAAGATCTGGAAAGCCAATCAGGCAAGCGCAAGATTACTGAGCGCATCGCGGCAGGCGATCAAGTATGGTGTTATGCGGCTCTGTCACAGTTTCGTGACACCTGGCTCGCGGAAAAAGGAAAACCCAACACGAAGAGCGGATCTTATCCCCCTGTCTGGCTCACCGATTATCCTGCGGTGCAGTTCCGTATCCTGCCATGGATATGCTATGCGCATGACCTCAATGGTATCCATTACTGGGATATTTTCCACTGGCCTGCCGGAACCAACCCGTGGCATGACGCAGGAACTTTTGTCATCGAGGATGAAACATTCAATGGCGACGGATTACTCATTTACCCTCCGGCACCTGTCGCCCTGAGAGGCTCAATGGCCGCGAAACCATGTCCGTCGATCCGACTCAAGTGGCTACGAGACGGCATGGATGACTACGACCACTTAAACATTCTACGCAAAACCCATCCGGAGCGTGCTGCGCAAATTTCAGCACGCATCGCAATGGGATTTGCAGACTGGGAGAACTCGCCCCACGAGATCGCCCAGGCACGTCGAGCGATTAGCAAGGCGATGCAAAACTCACCCTAACCCCCTGTGCGTGTCCCCGCACGCTCAACCCCCCAAATACATGAAAAAGAACACCCAACCACGGCATGAGGCCGGGGTCAGGCCGACCAGCCGTGACTTCAGACTCATCGAATATAATGAAGCTGTACACTCATCTGAACTCGAACTTGAACCTATCAAGATGCGTGAGGAATTTGCGTTATTAAAAAACGAGTGGGATCAGTTTTTGAGCAAAACTCAAACACCGAGCCCGTTTATGTCATGGGACTATCTGGACGTTTGGTGGGATGTTTACGCCGACCGTGGATTTGAACCCAAACTGTTTATTGCACGCGATACTGAGCAGCACATCATCGGCGCAGCTCCGTTGATGATTTCCCAACGTGGAGCATTTGCAGGAACCCGCAGTAAATTCAGACACCTGTCGTTTATCGGAAGTCTTGGAGGTGCCGCTGGTGAGTCGCTGGAACTCCCTGCACGTCCCGGATATGAAGTTGCTTTAGGCGAAGCCGTTGCAGATCACATTCTTGAAAATCTACAAGGGCAATGGGACGTGCTTTACCTCTCGATGATTCCTCACGATTCACGCTCCACCAATACCATGATCAAAAAATTGGCACAGGCGGGCATCCCCATCAAAACCATCAGCTCCACAGCATCACCAATCATGCCTATTACGAGCAACTGGGACGACCATATTTCCGAGCAACGAATTAAGGAGCGCGAGCGCATCGGAGCGGCGTTTTTAAATGGTGTAGAATCCACGAAGGACCTGCAGCTCATGCGAGCAGGTTTGGAAATAGGTCTCGAGCCAGCCTACGAACAGCTGATTCGATTGTCGAAGCTGAGTGATGATGATTCATTTGCACGGGTTTTTGCAACCACGGACATGGTCGACTTTCATTGGAAACTTGCTCCGCGTTTATTAGAGCAAGACAAACTGTTCTTTGGGCTTGTGAAAATCGGCGATGAGTTTGCCGGGGCGGTATATGATTTCATGGATCATGGGAAAATGTGGGCCCGCCAAGCACTGTGGAATCCGAAATTTGAGGACCAGAACATCAAGCTGATACTCAACACTTGGAGTGACAAGGCTGCGTTTGACCGTGGACTAGAGGAAATTGACTACCTTCTGGGAATCTCTGGTAGAGATGTTTCCAAGACACGTTACACCCGCACATTGAATATTTACGAAGCCGCATGCCCGAAAAGCCTCGGCGGCAAGCTGTTCTCACTGGCACGTGGGATCGACCGACTACTTGAGTCAAAAAACTAACAACCAACCTCTATTGATATGCAATCATTATTGAAAAAAATGAATGGACGCGCCCGCAGCATCAACTCGCGTCAGCACGATTGCCTGCGCTTGGTACGTGTTTCCACTCGCGAAGAATTCTCAACACTTGAGCACGAATGGGATGTGTTAATCAATAGCTCTCAGACGCCAAGCCCGTTTATGAGCTGGGATTATTTGGATGTTTGGTGGCAAGTCTACGGTTCACTTGGATACGATGTACATCTTTACATTGCACGTGATGAAAACGGTAAACTCATCGGCGCGGTTCCGCTCATGGTGACCCAGCGCGGTGCGTTTCCCGGTGCTCGAGGAAAATTTCGGCATCTCGCATTCATGGGCGGAGTGGGGGAGATGCTTGGTGAGTCACTCGAACTCCCCGCTCTCTACGGCTATGAACGCTCAATTGGAAAGGCCGCTGCCAAACTCATCCTTGGTACGCTACAAGGAAAATGGGAAGTGCTCTATTTCTATCTCGTTCCCAAACAATCGATCTCCACCAACACGATGCTTAAGGAACTCAGTAATGCCGGCATTGCCGTTCAGACGACTCACTCATTGGCGTCACCATTTCTAAACACGAGTAATAGCAACTGGGAAGAATACCTATCCAAAAGATCCAAGAGCTTCCGCAAAAATGTGCGTTATGGAGAATCGAGCGCGACGCGTAAATATGGAATGAAACGGATTCAAGCCGGTAAGGACATCTCTTACCGGAACGGGATCAAGCAGCTCACCCGACTCTCATCATTGCGTTGGGGCAACGACATCAAAGCATTTCACACCCCCGAATTCATTGAATTTCACAACAAGCTCGCCCCTAGATTTGGTGAAAAAAACCAGCTTTCATTCAGTTTTATGGAGCTTGATGGCCAAATTGCAGGCGGGCTTTACGACTTCGTTTTCGATAACAAAATGTGGGGCTACCAAGCACCATGGGACTCGAATTTCAGCAAGGCAAGTCCGGGGTTTTTGTTAAACGTCTGGAGTATAAGGGAATGTTTTGAGCTAGGACTAAGGGAATTCCACACCTTGCCTGGCAATACTGAATATAAAGAAGGATGGACAGATCATCAACATACCCTTAATATGTACGAGGCAGCGTGTCCTGACGGCCTTGGTGGTGCGTTGTTCACAATTGCCCGTGGTATTGACCGACTCTTGCTCAAATAGAACTGCATCATTTTCTATCCATCGCATCCCCAAATCAAAATGACCACAACCATCAAACCCCTCGCAAGCACGCAAAAACCAGCGCTTGCAAAACCCCATTCAGAGATTCAATTGAAACCCGTTTCCAGAGAGGAGTTTACGTTACTGGAAAGTGAGTGGGATACCTTTCATGCGCAAACTCAGATCCCTAGCCCGTTTCAGTCTTGGGATTATCTAAGTGTGTGGTGGCAGGTCTATGGTGATAAAGGCTACGATGGGAAAATGTTCATTGCTCGTGACGACAATGGGCAAATCATCGGTGCAGCCCCTTTAATGATCACTCAGAAGGGTGCCTTTGCCGGCTCACGCGGCAAATTCCGTCACTTAGCATTTATGGGTGGAGCAGGTGAATTGTTAGGCGAATCACTTGAGATTCCTGCACTGCCTGGGTATGAGGAATTCATCGGTGAAGCCGTTGCCGATTTAATATTGGATACCTACAATGGCCAGTGGGATGTGGCCTATTTTTATCTCGTCCCTGAAACTTCTGTCTCCACACACGCCATGCTGAAAAAACTTGCCGAGCATGGTATCGCAACCAAGGCAACCAGCTCTTTGGCTTCACCTTGTATCACCATTGATGGCACATGGGAGGAACACATGGAGTCACGCTCAACCAAATTCGCCAGCAGGGTGCGTTATATCCAATCCTATGCTACAAGGCGTTTCGATATGAAGGTACATGCTGTGGAAAATGCGTCAGAATTCGACTGTGTGATTAATCACATGGTCAGACTGTCGATGGCTCGCTGGGGGGATGAGGCACAGGCGTTCCATACGGATGCTTTTACAGAATTCCATCGGCTTTTCGCCCCTCAATTTTTTTCCAAAGGAGGGGTGTCATGCGGCACCATAGAGCTTAAGGGTGAGATCGCAGGAACTGCATACAATTTTGTCTACGATAATAAAATGTGGGGTTACCAGGCACCATGGGACATGAAATACAAGGCGGCGCGCGCCGGCAACCTTCTGCATATATGGTCGGCAAAGAATGCATGTGATCTTGGACTCCGTGAGCTTGACACCTTACCTGGCGACGCTGGATACAAAGATGAGTGGACCGACAATGAGCATACGCTCAATATCTACGAGTGCGCCCATCCGGGGACTGTGGGCGGCACGCTTTTCAAAGTGGCTCGCAAGATCGACAGAATGCTAAAACATAAACCCAATCCCGTTACCTCATCATGAACCCTCCTAACAACGGTTTCGGAAACA
Source organism: Akkermansiaceae bacterium (assembly GCA_029288115.1). Lineage (GTDB taxonomy): Bacteria > Verrucomicrobiota > Verrucomicrobiia > Verrucomicrobiales > Akkermansiaceae > Oceaniferula. Next base: position 5,606 of record JARFPV010000009.1, read on the forward strand.
TCCAGCCTCATTCACAGCAACAACAACCACTGGCTCAATCACAGCCGATGTATGTTGCTCAACTACCGCATCCAGATCATGCTTGCATGTCAAATACACCTGTTGGCAGAACTCAAGTCCAACGCTCGGTCATCAGTGTTGAGGAAATCCTCAACTACATCCGCAGATTCTGGATGCTCGCCACACTTGTTGGGATCGTGGCCGCCATCGGTATCTTCATCTATCTGCAGAGTCGAGAACCGGTGTACGAATCCACCTCTGTTATCATCCTCAATAACAACGTTGGCAAAGATCTCAATCTCAAGACGATGGAGCCAGCCGAACGGTCCGAGTATAACGTGCCGCAGCTGGTCAACAACCTGAGTATCGAGATCGAGTCGGACAAATTTCGCCTCAGCTACTTCAATTCCATTTCTCCTGAACTACGCGCCAGAGTGATAGGCAAGATTTCGCCAGAAAAGCGCCAGCATACCGAAGAGTCATTGTTCTTAAGCAGCCTTGGAAAGATGATCAGTATCGATGTACTCAAGGACTCGCACATGGTCTCGGTGACGGCTAAGTCAAATGATAGCAACACGGCAGCCGAGGTGGCCAACACTTACGTCAGCCACTTTTCCGAATACGTGCGCATGCAGGAACAAGAGCTGACCCGTAAGGTGGTCAAGTTTCTCAAGTCAAAGTCGGACGAACTACTTGCCCAAGTGAAAGATCAGGAAGAAAAACTGTTGGTCTATCGCGAGAATAAAGGGGTTACCAATGCAAAGGGCGAGTCTGATTTCATTGCCGACAAGATCACGGTGCTCAATACCCAGCTCGCCAACGCGAGACTGCAGGAAGAACGATTACAAGACACCCTGACAGCTGTTGATCAGCTGGGCAAAGATCCTGAGGAGATTCTCAAGGTGCCAGCACTTGCAGAAAATGGCACATTGGAGAAAGCCTACGCAAAACTTGCCGATGCACGCGCAAGAGTGGCCGAGCTGAAGACGGATTTTGGCCGGTTACACCCGACGATGGTTAACGCAGTCAGCCAAGAAAAGTCTGCCTACGATAATTTAAGCAAACTCGTTGAGCAAACGGTGAGCTCGCTGAGGAGGCAAAAAGCATCAGCCAACAGCAAAATTGCCAGCCTCGAATCGCGTGTGAAGGCGGCTAAAGCCGAGATGGTTTCCGCAGGTAACATTTCAGTAAGTCAGCAGCTGATGGAGCAGCAACTCAAGGCGAGCCGTGAGCTCTATAACAGTCTGATTCTACAAAAAAACGAAGCGACATTATCCCTTCAGTTCTCTGGCG
>JARFPV010000013.1 GCA_029288115.1 Akkermansiaceae bacterium
TGAAGGTTCTGTTTTAAATCAAGGGTGTGGATCATCTCGCCGCAATCGCTGCACTTGGTCCAGAGATCATCTGGAATGCTGTCCCGGTTGACGCTTTTCCCTTTCAGTGGTGGTTTCTTGAAAATGCCAATGTGGTTGCAAATATTAAGTTCTAAATGACAAATACCAAAGCTAAAAATCAGTAACTGCGTCCCAAGAAGGCGCGGCATGAGGTTGGTTCGCCGGTCAGGATGCACGGGGCGGGGGATTCGTCCTGCTGATCAAGCGGCAAACAGCGGATGGTGATCTTGTGTTTCTTGGAGATTTCCTCCTCCTGTTGACGGCTGCCTGACCATGGAGTGATAAGCCAGCCAGGCTGATCGTCAGTCCAGTGTTTGTCGAATGTTTCCATGTCATGGCACTCCGTGATATTGCTATCGCGAAGTTCGGTGGCATTGTTCAGCAGGTTGGTGTGGATTTCGTGAAGGATTTCCGAGGCATTGCGGATAAAATCTTCCTTCGGGAGAAATTCTTTTTCGTTAGCTGCGCGGTCGCGTCGCTGCAGGCAGACCTTGCTGGACTCAATATCGCGGGGGCCAATTTCAATGCGGATAGGTGCACCTTTTTTAACCCATTCCCACTTCTTGACTCCGCCACCGATGTCTCGTGTGTCAACGTGGACTCGAACGGGCTGGCCACCATAAGCAACCTCCAGTCGAAGCACCTTGGCCAGAGCTTGGCAGGCATCGATGATAGCATCGCGTGAGTCTTCTTTTGGTGTGACGGGAATAATGACGATTTGTGATGGCGCGACACGAGGTGGCAGCACCAAACCATCGTCATCGGAGTGGGCCATGATCAGAGTGCCAACCAAACGTGTGGAGACACCCCATGAAGTGGTGTGTGCAAGCTGTTGGGTGCCGTCGCGTCCTGCAAAAGAAATGTCCTGTGCTTCAGAGAAGTTCGTGCCTAGATAGTGTGACGTGCCTGCCTGGATTGCTTTTTTGTCCTGCACCATCGCCTCAACTGTTAGAGTCATGTCGGCCCCAGGGAATCGCTCGGCTTCTGTCTTTTCGCCAGCAATGACCGGGATCGCGAGGTGGTCACGCAAGAACTCCGCATACAGAGAGTGGATGGTGCGTGTTTCCTCGATCGCCTCCTCAGCTGTCTCGTGAGCCGTATGCCCCTCTTGCCAGAGGAACTCAGCGGTGCGCAGGAACAGTCGCGGACGCATCTCCCAGCGCATCACATTTGCCCACTGGTTGATCAGCAGGGGCAGGTCGCGATAGGACTCGATCCATCGAGAGAAGGCAGCTCCGATAATTGTCTCAGAGGTAGGACGGATGACGTAAGGCTCTGTAAGTTTCCCGGTGGGGATCATCTTGGATTTGCCGTTCTCATCTTTTTCAACTTCAAGTCTGTGATGGGTAACCACGGCACACTCGGTGGCGAAGCCTTCTGCGTGTTCAGCTTCCTTTTCCAGATAGGAGAGGGGGATCAGTAGAGGGAAGTAGGCGTTCTGGTGCCCGGTTTCCTTGAACCGCGTATCGAGCTGCTGCTGAATATTTTCCCAAATGCCGTAGCCCCACGGCTTGATGACCATGCATCCGCGCGTCTCGGAATTTTCCGCAAGATCGGCGGCGCGGACAACCTGTTGATACCACTCTGGGAAATCTTGTTCACGTGTGGGCTGGACTGCTGATTGGTGCTGCTTTGCCATGTCGGGGGTTTACAAACCACAGCCGACAACATTTCACAAGCGCGATATGCATTGGTTTGGGTGAGTGAAAGCCGATATAGTGCCCATAGAACACAATGAATACACGCTCAGCTGGCGCAAAAAAATCCTGATTCTTCCAACCTTTCTGCTGGTCAAACCACGGTTGCTTCTAATAGGCTCAATGAAAGCTGTAACACATTATGAAACACTCACTCACATTCCGTCCGTTAGCTGCCCTGCTGTTAGGGGTTTTTGCTCTATCCACATCCGCTATGGCGCAGCGCTATAAAGTAGAGGTGAGTAAACCAGATTTTGACGATCTCCAGTCTCCTGAAGTTGGCGGCAATACCGGGAAAAAGAATTTCAAACCGAAGGACTGGCTCGAAGCCGAAGTGAAGTTCAAGGTGATCGCTTCAAGTGACAAAGTGAAGTTTGTTGATCGGGTCACCGTGAAGTGGTACGTGGCCACAAAAAATCCTGATGGTAAAGTATTCGTGCTTCTGGAAATATAAATTAACCCCGTGAACGTCCCGGTCTATGAAGATATCTATAGCTCTGTTTATCTCTCCCCAACTGCCGTCAAACGAATCAGTGGTAGCGACCGCGCGGGCAAGAGCATCCTCTCTCACGTCGGCGGTGAAATCCTCATCAACGGTAGCCAGCCCGAACAGAAAAGCGGTTACTTCACTTCAAAGGGATCCCCGGGCTGGTGGACCAGCGGTAAGCTTTCTCGGTATGATAAAATCCCTCTCCTCAACAAATATGAGACTCCTTTCAAATTCCTTTGGTGGGATCGCTATGCTGAAATTGAGGAAAGACGATAAAAATATACCTTGTCTAACAAGAAAACGGACGTAAACAGATCGTTTCACGCCCAATTGTGGAACAAACACACTTCCTAATTACTTTTTAATACACACTCATCATTATGG
>JARFPV010000028.1 GCA_029288115.1 Akkermansiaceae bacterium
GAATAAATCCTTTGTCAGCGATCAAATCGACGCGCTTCCCATTGTCGTCATTCTACGAGGGGTGATGCCAGAGGAAATCCTCGATATTGGAGCTGCCCTCTACGAGGCAGGTATTCGGGTGATGGAAGTCACAATGAATTCGAGCGAGCCACTGAAAAGTATCGAGCTTCTTGCCGCAGAGTATGAAGGTAAAATGGCTATCGGTGCTGGCACTGTGCTCAGTCCCGATCAGGTAGACCAGGTGAGCGCCATTGGTGGAAGTTTCATTGTTTCTCCCAATGCCAATACCAGCGTGATTTCCCGCACTGCGGACTTAGGTATGTATTCGCTTCCCGGTGTAGCGACATGCACTGAGTGTTTTCAGGCCTTGGATGCCGGTGCTGATGCCTTGAAGATTTTCCCGGCCTCAGTGCTTGGGCCAGCAGGACTGAAAGATCTCACCGCAGTTATCCCTAGGGAGGTTGGCCTCTTTGCCGTAGGCGGAGTGAATGAAAGAAACATGGGGGAGTGGCTGGGTGCCGGGGCTGCTGGCGTCGGTCTGGGATCAAATATTTATAGAGCTGGCGATACACCGGGGGAATGTAAAGGTAAGGCCGAGACGATGGTCAGTGCATACCGTCAGCATGGGGAGTAAGCCACTTCATGAGCTTGATGGCATAAAGATCCGTTGCTTTTTTCTGGAAAAGCCCAATGAGAATCAGAGTATAAGAAGCATGAGCATCAAACTGATCAAACACGGAATACTTTTGGTAACCCTCACCAGCATGCTAGGACAAGCCACTGCAGGTGAGCTGACCGCAGATGAAAAGGCCAAGGGCTGGAAGCTGCTCTTTGACGGCAAGACCTTCGATGGCTGGCGCAACTATAAGGCGGAAGGCGTTCGCGAGGGCTGGAAGATCGAAGACGGCGTGATGATTCACACCAAAAAGGGCGGCGACATCATGACTGTGAAGCAGTATGAGAATTTTGAGCTCAAGCTTGAGTGGAAAATTGCCGAGGGTGGCAATAGCGGAATTTTCTTTGGTGCTCGTGAGGTCAAGGGACCGATTTACAGATCGGGTATAGAAATGCAGATTCTGGATAATGCCAAACATCCGGATGCCAAGCACGAGAAACACACGGCAGGAGCGTGTTACGGATTATACAAACCGCCAGCAGGCGCAGCTAAAAAAGCCGGTGAGTGGAACCAGGTGCGTGTGGTCAAAAAGGGGGACCACTACCAGATGTGTTTAAACGACGTGAAAACAGCCGACTTTAAAC
>JARFPV010000565.1 GCA_029288115.1 Akkermansiaceae bacterium
AGGCATGAAGGCCAAGGTTTCTTTCCCGACTGTCGACAAACAGCCAATGGACGCCACCGTGAAGAAAGTCTCCCCTCAAGCCTCCGAGAATACAACTTACCCCGTGACCTTAACGATCAATGACAACAATGCCAACTTACGTGATGGCCTAGATGGAGAGGCTGCTCTTTCTTTACCGAATCCGAACGGTGCCACTATCAGGGTGCCTATTTCCTGTGTTGCGGGTGCCGCTGGAGAGCAGCGATTTGTCTTTGTGATTAAAAAAACCGGTGAGCGGCTCGGGGTCGTAGAAAAAAGGTCGGTCAAGGTTGGTTCTCTCGCTGAGAACTCCATGGTTCAGATCCTTGAGGGGCTAGCCGCTGAGGAGATTGTCCTAGCGAGAGGTGTGCATCGCATCGAAGCAGGTACTGAAGTCCGCATCTCTGAGTAATTACCCTTCAGATCATGTTCAATATTTTCAAACATGTCCTGAAGAACAACAGGACGACCATTGTCTTCTACCTGATCGTTTTGATTATGGGCGTGCAGTCGTTCATGAATATTGGGCGGCAGGAGTATCCTCCATTCACGATTCGTAGTGCCGCCGTCATCACGCAATATCCCGGGCGGTCCGCGGTTCAGGTTGAGGAGGAAGTTACCGAACCTCTGGAGCAGGCGATTCGAAAAATATCTGAAATCAAAAACATCACCTCCACGTCCAAAGCGGGAGTTTCCATCATCAACGTCAATATCAAGGACGAGTATTTTGATCTTAAGCCCATCTGGCAGAATATGCGTAACAAGGTGGCCGCTGTCACGCTTCCCGAGGGTAGTCAAGCTCCCCGAATTGATGATGAGGTCGGCGATGTGTTCCCTTACCTCTATGCGCTATCCGGTGATGGATATACTGACCGGGAAATGAATGAGTATGCTGAGCTTGTTCGTGACGAGTTGCTGACGGTGGATGGAGTGGCTAAGGTTAATTTTCATGGTAAGCAGGAGGAACGAATCTACGTCGATTTTTCCAACAGTAAACTCGCCGCCAATGGTCTGACTCCACAGAGCATTGCCCAAACGTTGCAAAACCAGAATGCCGTTTCTAACAGTGGTAATATTCTCGTTGGTAACGAACGCTTAACACTCGTCACTGCCGGAGAGTATGATAGCCTTGAGGAGCTTGAGGATACGCGTCTGGCTGGAAACGAAGATGGCTCTGATCTGAGGCTTTCCGATCTCGCGACTATCACCCGAGCACCAGCTGAGCCTGCTGCTAAATTCGCCCACTACAATGGGGGGAGAGTCATATGCATCGCCGTGTCGATGACCGAAGGCGGAAATGTTTCCCAGATTGGCGAACGTGTGGATCAGAAAATTCAGGAGGTTCAAGAAACGCTGCCTTGGGGAATAGACATCGCGCAGTCATTTTTTCAACCACGTTATGTTGACCAATCCGTCCGGGACTTTTTGATCAACCTCGCCCAGGCATTCACGTTCGTGGCGGTTGTCATGCTCATCTTTGCGGGATGGCGCATTTCGGCCATTGTTGCGCTCCTGGTGCCCTCCGCTATTTTGTTCAGCTTCGCCATGATGCCCAGCTTTGACATCGAGTTGGAAATGATGTCCATCGCCGCGCTTATCATCGCTCTTGGCTTACTTGTCGACAATGCCGTGGTTATTTCCGAGCAAATCCTCGTGCGCATGGGTCAAGGGCAGGATCGGGGAGATGCGTGTATCGGGGCGGTTAAGAATCTCATTATCCCTCTGCTCGCGGCCAGCGGAACCACGATTGCCGCATTCTCTCCCATTGCGCTCGCCTCGGGTGGTACCAGTGAGTTCACCTACAGTCTGTTTGCCGTAGTATCCATGACCTTATTGAGCAGCTGGGTGCTATCGATTACTATCATACCGCTTTTTTGCTACTACTGCCTCAAACCTCTCAAAAGAGATACCCTTGTGGGCAGAGGTCTAAATAAACTCTACTCGCCCTACGAGCGTCTGTTGCGCTTCGCCGTGCGCATGCGCTGGGCCACTCCAGCCACCATTCTTCTGCTCACTATTGTTGCAGGTTGGGGGTTCAAGTTTATCCCTAACATTTTCTTCCCGCCCAATGATAGGAACCAATGCATCGTTGATTTTTCATTGCCACTAGGGACTGATATTTCTGAAACAGAACATCAGATTCAAGCGCTTGAGCAGTGGCTTCTCACCGAGAAAAAAGACCAGGTGGAAAGTGTTTCCAGCTGGATAGGTGAAGGTGGGCCTCGCTGGTATCTCTCACTCAGTGTTGAGCAGGCTAATCCAAACTACGGCCTGCTTTCCGTACTGACACGAACGGACAACCCGGAGGGAGTCAAAGCCCTGATCAAAGAGATCAACGATTACTCGGAGCAGCGTTTTCCCGATGCCCGGGTAGCGGCCAAGACACTCGAAGTGGGACCAGCCGTGGGGGATCCTATTCAGGTCGAACTCGTTGGCCGGGACCTCGAAGAAATGTACCGGCTCAGGGATCAGATTGTCGCTGAATTGAATCAAGTTGAAGGCTTGTATTCCATCAGGGACGACTGGGGGGCTTGGACTAAGCAGATTTCCATCAAACCGAACTTAGCACAAGCCCAGCGGCTCGGACTGACAAGCAGCAGCATCGCTTCAGCGATCAATACCCAGTATAAAGGCCTCAGCACTACCAAGTACCGCGATGGCGATAAGTCTATCCCCATTCTCCTGAGATCGAGTGAAGATTATCGATCCTCTCCTGAGCGGCTGGAGGAAATGCCTATCTATGGATCTGTTGGTGGCTATGTTCCTCTGGGGCAGGTTGCGGATGTAAGCATTGATATCTTGCCTGGATCAATCCTGCGTGAAGACACCCTGCGTATCATGACGATCAAGGCGAGAGTCCAAGGACGCTACGCAAGTGATGCACTCACTGACATCCGGCCGAGAATCCAAAAGCTCATAGATTCGGATACCTGGCCTACAGGGTACGAAGTGAACTTCGCCGGTGAGTCTGCGGACAGTGCTGAGGCTCAGGGCAGCATTGGAGCTGCTATGCCGATTTCTCTCTCGATTCTAGCACTCATCCTCATCGCCCAGTTCAATAGCTTAAGGCGTTTTGGGATTATCATGCTCACCATTCCGCCTATGTTGATCGGGGTGACCGCAGGCTTGCTCGTTACGGGTTCTACCTTCGGTTTCATGACGATGCTCGGGATGATTGCCCTGATGGGAATCATCGTGAACAATGCTATCCTGCTGATTGATGAAACCGATACCCAAATAGCAGGTGGGCTGAATACCGTTGATGGGATTGTCGAGGCGGCCAAGTCAAGATTGCGCCCGATTTTGATGACTACAGTGACCACGATCATTGGTTTGCTTCCACTGGCCATAAGTGGCGGGGATATGTGGAATTCCATGGCCTACGCGATGATGTTCGGCCTTGGCTTTGCTACAATTCTAACACTCGTCCTTTGTCCTGTGCTATACTCACTGTTGTTTCGTGAAAAATAGCTGATCGGTGATGTAGGCAGCCTTCAAGCTAGGGATGCAGTCGTCGGAAACTTTGCCCTCACGTCTCAATTTCCATACACTACTCAATGACTACTTCTTCTTTTTCCGTAAGTGGTAGTCGTCGCGTTTGAAGTGCTTTTCCCAGTCAGCGGTCCAGCCCGCCCAGTCGAGCTGGAGGGGGAGATCACCATCGGAGTATTCGCCGTAGAGGAATTCCCCGTCGCGTGAAAGCCGGAACCTTGCCTTGCCGCTGCGGTTTTTTCCCTTCCATGTGCCGTGGAGTTCTC
>JARFPV010000097.1 GCA_029288115.1 Akkermansiaceae bacterium
ATGTGTATAAGAGACAGGTCTCCCTCGCCTCGAAAAACGATGATAACACTACCGCGGATATGTCTTCAAGCAATGCAACCGAAGGATCAGCAGCATCGAATCAGGTGGTGCGCGTGCATTCTGCCACAATCGAAGACCTGCCCGAACTGGTCCAGCTGGTTGAAGAGTTGATGACTCTGCAAGCGGATTTCACCCCCAACAAAGAAGCACACAGAGAAGGACTCTCCATGATCCTGGAGCAGCCCAAGCGTGGGAGAATCATCGTTTTGCGCAGTGAAGGTGGTATTTTTGGTATGGTCAACATGCTGTTCACCATCTCCACAGCCATGGGCGGAATGGTCATCCTCCTTGAAGACGTCATTATCCATCCCAATTACCGTGGCCAGGGTTACGGCTCGATGTTGATCGACCACGTCGCCGATTTCGCAAAAAAGAAAGGCTTCAAGCGCATCACCCTGCTGGCCGACAAGCTGGGGGAAGAATCACAGAACTTCTTCAAAAAGCATGGCTTCAGCTTCGCCCAGATGGTGCCGATGAGACGCGTGATCGATTAAACCCGGCAACATTCAGCCGGATTCCATCGTCAGCTCAAAATCTGGCATACCATTGATTTCAATCCATCCACTGGGTTCATGCTGGTCTGCACATTGAACAGAAACACCATCAAGACCACAGCCATTGAGTCTCTCCGCAACAAGGTTTGCCGCCATATCAGGGCGATTGCAGTCCGAACTCAGATGACTCAGCATCACCACCTTGAGTTTCTCACAGGCCACCTCGGTGAGCAGTTCAGCCGTCTGTTCGTTCGACAAATGTCCGTGGCGTGAAGCGATACGCTGTTTTGTCGCCCATGGGCGTTTGACATCCATCTCCAACAAGCCGGGATCATAATTAGCCTCAATGTATATCCCGTCACAACCACGCAGATGCTCCCTCATCAAATGGGTCACGTGACCAACATCACTGACCATGCTCAAGCGGGTGTCCCCGCCCTCGAGTACAAAACCGACTGGCTCAGCCGCATCATGAGGAATCCTGAATGCATGTACGTTCAGGTTTCCCAGCTCAAAATCCTGGCCACTGCGAAATACCCGCCATGGCACTGCACTCTTCATCTTATAGCTCAGAGCCTCCCGGGTCAGGGCGTTGGCATAAACAGGAATCTGACGCTTTCGCAGCAAAACGTCCACACCCCGCGCATGATCACTGTGTTCATGAGTCAGTAATATACCGTCGAGCTGCTCAGGTGAGACACCAAGCATCTCCATTCGTAGGACGAGCTGCTTCGCACTGAGCCCGGCATCAACCAAAACATGCGTATCACCCACACTAACAAGAGTGGCGTTTCCGGCGCTACCACTACCCAAAACAGCCATTCTCATACCCTGTTGCACCATGCGCGGCATCATGCCTGAGACCAGTCAGAATTTCAAGATACGAGTGCGCTCATCTTACACCCAACCACCGATTTCCTAATAAATCTTGTTAAACCACAGGAATTGAAGCAAATTGTCACCATGAACATCACGCAAATTCTGCTAGGATCGACCGCTGCCATGCTCTTGGTCGCCCTGATCCTGTCCTACACCGCCATGAGAAATGGCGAAACAGAGGACGCCCGCGATAATACCGCCAAATCACTGATGGAGGAAAACCAACGCCTCCAGGCGGAAATCGACCGCCTCCGCCGGGGCAGCCCTATCGCCGCCCCTGTCACGGCCGTTGAAAAGCCAAATGGCATGTCCGAAAAAGAACTGGATGCCATCAAAGAAAAGAACCGCCTGCTCGCCCTGCAGCTCGAGGAAGCCAAAAAGAAAGAAGAACTTGCTAAAAAAGAAGCTGCGGCACTCACCGAACGACAGGCAGGCAAACACGACAAACAAGCCCGGCGCGCCCGTATGATCGAACAAGCCATGCTCATGGCCCAGGTCAAGGAAGTTGCCACGGACAAGGAAACGGGTTTTCAAGTCATTGTACTCGACGTAAAAATGCGGGGACAAGTCCGCATAGGAACGGTACTCGGCATCCGCCGAGGCACGGGCATCATAGGACAGCTGACCGTTACCAGTGAGAGCGAAGGCAATTTCTTCGCCGACCCGCTCCCAGGAACATTTCCTGGAGGAGAAATTGACATCAAAGCCGGGGACGAACTGATCAAGCCTCCACTCTAGAACTTGGCGCAGCCACCTCGGCTTGATTAATTTAACCCCTCAGCTATAAGGCTCAGTGGGAATCAGCAACAACACATTCATGCAAACCGCAAAAAAACATTTCCGGGTCACCGCCCTGATACTTTTATTGGCCGCCTTTCCCAATAGCGTAGCTCATGGCAAGGAAACGGGGTCATCTGTGGCGACCGACTCTGGCTACCTCACATTTTTCCTCGATAACGACCTGTTTGCAGGCACCGACGAAAACTACACCAACGGTGCCCGACTCTCCTACATTACCGAGGGGCGACCTGTGATTGACATACCCTTTGTTCAAGAAAACTTGCACCGCTTCAGTGCCGATGGCGAAGGCAAATCACTCCTGCAACGCATCTGGGGATTTGATG
>JARFPV010000131.1 GCA_029288115.1 Akkermansiaceae bacterium
ACAGAATACCACAGACACAACGGCAAATACCCGAAACCGAGTCCAGTCTGACCATTTCAGCCCCAGACCAGCAGCTAGGGCAGCGCCTCCGCAGAAAAAGTAGCAAAAATGCGCCAGTTTATCGATATGGGGGATTTTGGGTGCGTTTTCGGATCCTGGATTACCGGAGGAGAGAAACCACAGCGTCACCGCCCAAATACCTACCATACACAAGTATGCCGCGGGCCTCAATGGAAGCCGCGCGGCAAACTGGTCGAGTTTCCGGGAAATATTCACTTAGTCCCGGGATAGATGGATTTGATGATTAAGCAAGCCCCTCGAGAGTGGACTTAAGCTGGTCAAGTGTGACGTTTGCACCAGTGATCGTTTCCTTCACCTCGCCGTCTTTAAAGAACAGCAGGCAGGGAATGGAGCGGACACCATACTTGGCGGCAAGCTCCTGATTGGTGTCGACCTCAACTTTGCCTACGGCCGCGGAATCGCCCACGGCATCAGCAAGCTGATCAATCAGTGGAGAGATCATTTTACATGGTCCGCACCACTCTGCCCAGAAATCGACTAATACGGGCTTGTCCGAATTGATGACTTCGGCTTCAAAATTGTCTTCGTTATATGTATTTGCCATGGCGGAAATATGTACAGGCCAATGAGTACGTCAAGAGCCGCCCGCAGAAATTTCCACGGGCGGCTCTTGGGTAAGTCAAAATGCCGAAACTACATCGGCAGATTTCCGGTGGAGAATGCCAGCCATGCGACCAGTCCACCCACGAGAAGAAGGATAATTTGTAAAACCATAACGGAATTTGAGGTTGAAGTGAATAATTGGATGAATCGTATATTGCCGGGCTGCTACTCAAAGAGCTTTCCCCACTCACCGTCGACCCAGATGCTTGCTGTCGCGAGTTGAACACCGAGAACAACCAGAGCGGCCACTAATGCAACCACAGAAAGTGCGGTTGACGCACCTTCGCCACGATCATCGCTATCATCTTCGTCAGCAGTTCGGATGGTTGCCGCTTGAGAAGGAGTGGCAGCAGCGCCCATCGGCTGGGTCTGCTGAAGCTGCACCGTTGCCTTGGGCAGCGGTTGGCTTGAACCACCAGTTAGATTGGCTGTCGCCGGTCCGGTGGTAGTAGGTGTGTTAAGTTTAACGGTGGGAGCCGGCCCGCCAGGTTTTGGCGCTGTAGGGGCATCCCCAGTCTGGAGTTTAACCGTGGGAGCCGGAGTAGGTGGCTTGGCTGTCCCCGGACCAGATGTCTTTAGAGGAATTGTAGGAGCTGGAGCTGGAGGCTTAGGGGTAGAAGGTGCCTTTGGGGGACTAGGTGGTTTGGGGGCCGCGCTGTCCTTTGGGTCTGCCTTCAGGGTCACGCGCACAGTTTCCTTACGCAGTGGAACCGCTGAAGTCTTCTTCATTGGCTTGGGATCCTTTTCGTTATCGTCACTCATAGGTAGTGTTGGGTTCGTTGGTGTGTGAATCGAGACTGATGCTCTTTCCATAGATAAAGCATCGTAAGACACCCCATGTCAAACACACAGCACATTTTTTTTCCTTGCTGGTTTCACCCTTCTATTCGCCTGCATATGCGGCAAAACGGCGAAAAAAGGGAGAGCGCCCAGCGGATTTGACACCGCCGGACGCCCAGCCCTTTTTCGTCGTTATGTTCTCCGTTCAGGAGAATTGTTTGCGTTTTCCTGTCGCTAACAAATGGTTCAAATAAATCCGCAATTAGTCTTTTGGCACGTAAAGCTCGGAACCGATGGCAAGCATGGTGTTCTTGCTCAGGCTCAGGCCGTTCAGCTCGTTAAGCTGGCTAGTGCTGGCACCATATTGGCTAGCGAACTGCCCGTAGGTGATCTGCTTATGCACAGTGATGGTGCGGATTTCAGGCTCACTCACAGATTTACGATCAGCGGGAGCGTTACGCACCACGTCCTTGGTTGCCTGTTCCTTAGCCTTGGGCGGATCGACATGCTCCGCGACCTTGGCTGACTCCTTCTTCGGCTTCGGTAGTGTCTTCGGCTTACTAGAGGAACTGCGGGCAACCGACTTGCGGGTGGACTCAGCTGCGGGACGTGCACTGGTCTCAACGGAAAGCTTCTGTCCTACACGGATGCTGTTGGCATTGACCTTCGGGTTAGCCAGCATCAGGCTAGTCACACTCACATCGTGCTTACGTGCGATGGAGTAAAATGTCTCACCGCTCTGCACCACGTGAGTGGATGCCGTTTTCAGCGGCCCTTCTTTCTGTGCTTTTGGCGCTGGAGCAGTCGCCGTGGAGGCTACCGGCTGTCCGGCGCCAGGAATACGCAGTTTCTGGCCGATCCGGATAATGTCGTTCTTCAAGCCATTCGCTTTCTGGATGGCCGCAACCGTGGTGTTGTGACGCTTGGCGATGCGTCCGAGCATATCACCTTTTTTTACGACATACTCACCTGCTTCAGCGGTTGAATCCGCTTGTACTGGCACCGCTTTGGGATGCTTCTTCTCAGAGTGGTAGGCTTTGAGGCTATTCAACTCTCTTTCAAGCTGACTGATCTTGCGCTCATGTGCATCAGCACGGGCACGAAGGAATTCGATGTCGCTCTGTTGCGCCAGGGCACCGGCAGCAGTCAGAACGAAAACAGTGGAAGTAAGGGCTAGTGTTTTCATAACGGAACCCATTATTCTAAAAACTTTTGGTTTGGCAATCAAAAAGTTTAAGATTTCTTAACCTTTTTAACATTTTTGCGCTGAAATCCCCTATTTTATAGGGTTTTCTAAAGACGCAGAGGTATAAAAAAAATTCCCGATTCCAGAATTGTGACTTTCCATCAGGCCGTTTAGGTCATCAAATAGCGATATGGACATCCATTCGAGCGACTACGAGAAGCTAGGGTCATTTTACCTGGGGAGATCTTATGACTTGAAGAAAAGTGAACTCGAAGACGCATTGGTCCTCTACGACTCCAAAGACCTTGTCACTCATGGCGTTGTGCTTGGCATGACAGGTTCTGGCAAGACCGGCCTGTGCATCTCCATCCTTGAGGAGGCAGCGATGGATAATATCCCGGCGATCATCATCGACCCCAAAGGCGACATCGCCAACCTGATGCTCAATTTCCCCGATTTCAAAGCGTCCGACTTCCGTCCATGGATCAATGAGGACGATGCGGCCAAGAAGGGCAAAACACCCGATGAGTTCGCAGAAAAAACCGCCAACATGTGGAAGGAAGGCATCGGCTCATGGGGTCAAAGCCCGGAGCGCGTGCGTGAATTCCGTGATAAGGTGGACGTAAACATTTTCACACCCGGCAGCAAGGCAGGCATTCCTGTTTCCATTCTCAGCTCTTTGGAAGTGCCTCCTTTCGAGGTGCTCGATGATGGCGAACTTCTCGGTGACCGAATTGAAAGCACGGTCAGTTCCCTGCTCTCGCTTGTAGGTGTCGATGCCGACCCCATCCAGAGTCCCGAGGCGGTACTGTTGGGCACCATCTTCAGTCACTGTTGGCAGGCTGGGCAGGATCTTTCGCTTGAGTCACTCATCCGCCATCTACAGAAACCACCCTTTGATAAGGTTGGCGTCATTGATGTGAATTCCTTCATG
>JARFPV010000144.1 GCA_029288115.1 Akkermansiaceae bacterium
CATGAAGGAACAAAGCAAACCGTCATGCCACTCTGGATCCCACCACTCATCGCCTTTCTTGCTGGCTCTGTCCCCTTTGGTCTCATCATTGCCAAGGCCAAGGGCGTGAACATCCGCGAGCATGGCTCCGGTAATATTGGCGCGACGAATGTATTGCGCGTCGTGGGCAAGCCTTATGGTATCGGATGCCTGTTTCTTGATTTCCTCAAGGGATTCCTCCCTACCCTGCTGGCAGTCAATGTGTATTTGATTGTTGGAAAAAGCCCTCAGTTCGCGATGGATGCATTCGAGGGCATGGCCACGGCATTCCCTGCAGTTGATGCATGGAAGGCCCAGACGCTTATTATCCTCACCGGGCTTGCCGCTATTATGGGACATAACTATTCACCATGGATCGGTTTTAAGGGCGGCAAGGGCATAGCCACCTCAGGCGGCGTTCTGGTCGCGCTGATGCCTGTCGGGGTCGTGGTTCTGTTAGTCCTCTGGCTACTGATTTTTCTAACCTGCCGGTATGTATCAATCGCAAGCATGGGCACAGCTTTGATGGTTCCCGTTGTTACACTCTACGGATCCTATCGTCATGGATACCTCGCCGACGGAACATGGAACAAACCATTGTTCATTTTCAGCATCATCATTGCCGCACTCGCTGTGTGGCGCCATCGCTCTAACATCAAGGCCCTCATGGAGGGAACCGAACACAAATTCAGCAAAAAGAAGAAATGATTGAACGCGCTGCCATCCTGGGAACCGGCTCATGGGGCACTGCCCTCGCTTGCATACTCGCATCCAAGTTGGACGAAGTCTGCATGATCGGACGCAACCAGAAAACGGTGGACGAAATCAACCATCATCAGACGAACCACCACTACATTCCTGACGAAACACTTGCCCCCAACATCGTCGCTACGACAGATTTTGAAAAGGTAAAGGACTACCCCCTGGTGTTGGTCGTTGTGCCAACCTCGGCAACGGAAGACACCGCGCGCAGGCTCTCTGAGATCGGCTTGCCCGAGGAAACCATTCTCGTTTCCTGCGCCAAGGGCATTGCTGCCGACACTGGCCAGCGCATGAGTGAACTGATCCACTCACACTTGCCGGACAACCCTCTCGCTGTGCTGTCTGGACCGAACCACGCAGAGGAAGTCTCCCGCACGCTGGCAACCTGCGCTGTGATTGGAGCGAAGGATCATGCACTTGCCGAACAGTTGCAGGAAGTTTTCACCACCAATTATTTCCGCTGCTACACGAGCGACGACGTTGCTGGCATCGAGTTAGGTGCTGCGATGAAAAACGTCTTCGGCATCGCAGCAGGCATCGCCGATGGCATCGGCCTCGGCGACAATGCCATCGCGGCTCTCGTCACACGGGGGCTGGCTGAAATGATCCGACTCGGCACTGTGCTGGGCGGCAGGATGGAAACCTTTATCGGCTTGTCCGGCGTGGGTGACTTGATGGCAACGTGTTACTCACCTCACTCACGAAACAACCGGGTCGGCAAAGCACTCGGCAAGGGAGGCAAGCTGGAAGACATCGTTGCCAACCTCGGCATGGTGGCTGAGGGCGTGCCCAACACCAAGTCCATCCATGACGCGGGGCTCAAGGCAGATGTCCGTACTCCATTAATCGATGCTGTTTACCAGATTCTTTATGAACACAAACCAGCATCCGACGCGCTTGAAGAGCTACTGACCCGTGACACACGGCCGGAAACGGATTAGCGAATGAGATGCAAGCCACAAGATACAAGATGCAAGACTCAGGCATGCTGGTGAGCCCACGCATCACAGCCCTTGCGATGGCAGTCACATTTATTCTGATGCCCTCAGCGACGGCGCAAGACAAAGGAACGTGCCGTTGCTGTGATCTGGGACGTATCTATGCTCCCTATCTCAAAGATCTTCCCGAACCCAAGAAGCGCACCAACATCGGCAACAGTCACATAAAGATCACTACCAAATCCACCGCAGCGCAGCAGTGGTTCGATCAGGGGCTGAACTTGCTGCATGCATTCTGGGAGTTCGAGGCATACCGGTGCTTTTTGCAGGCCGTGAAGGCAGACCCGGACTGCGCCATGGCTTATTGGGGTATTTGTATGTCACTACCGGGAAAAAATCCCGAATCGTCCGCCGAGAGAATTGCCGCACTCGCCAAGGCCAAGGAACTTAGTGCCAAAGCTAGCTTGAAAACGACTGCACACGAAAAGCTTTACATTGATGCGGTGAAAAACTTGATCAATGGAGGAACTAATGCCGCCTTACCCACACTCAAAATAATCCTGCAGGACCACCCCGAGCAGGTCGATGCGCTCGCTTTCCTGGCTCTCTGGTTACGTGATGGATACACGCCGTCGGGAAATCCCAAGCCCGGAACAAAAGAAGCCATCAAGCTACTGGAAAAAGCACTCAAAAAGAATCCACAGCACACGGGTTTGAATCATTATTATATTCATGTGCTCGAGCAGGGACCGGATTTTGAAAAAGCGAGAAAATCCGCCACCACATTACCTGATGCTGCGCCAGGCGCGGGACATCTCGTCCACATGCCAGGGCATATCTACTACCTCGCCGGTGAGTATGAAAAGGCCTGCCAGGCATTCAGAGACTGCCACAAGATTGAATCCACCTATCTAACTGCGGAAAAGATCCCAGCAGTGGATAATAACAACTACCTGCACAACCTACATTTCCTCACCTACGCCGCATCCGATCAAGGACGTTACAAGGAAGCCCTCAATGCTGCCACCGAGCTTTCTGAAATCAAAGTGCCAACCGGACGAACGAACGCGATTGGCGCGCATCAGATCTACTACCTCTCCAGCACCGCCACCGCGCTGGTTCACATGCGATCTGGAAATTTTGCACTCGCTGCTGCCGCCCTGATACCTGACGCCATCCCAGAGAATTCTGGTGCACGCCATTACCT
>JARFPV010000175.1 GCA_029288115.1 Akkermansiaceae bacterium
CCATCAGATGGATACATCTTAATACGATACCTGATGCCGTCTAGTTCACCTTGAAAACTCAGTGTGTTGTAGAACCACGGTGCATCATCTGACCCAACCTTGGGTTCTTGCTCGAAAAATGATACAAGCTCGTGATCTTCAGGAAACGGGTTCATTTTGCTGTTAAAGTCATCGAGAAACGTCACTACTGGATTGTAGCGGGTTAGGCGCGCCTACTTGTTCGGCCAGCTTTATTAGCTGATAGCAATTGTTCAGCTCGGTCTCAACAGTAAAACCTAACCTCAAGTACCACTGATGAGCCGGATTTCCTTTGTGCACTCTAAGCCTCACTGGCAAACCCAAAGACTCTCCCTCAGCTATGACCTGCCGCACTAAATTGGTGCCTATCCCCGCTCCTTGATAGTCTGAATGAATCTGAATGTCCCCTAGATACAGATCGCCGGATCGTAGCTCTTTCTTTAACAGACCAATATCTCTACCATCAGCAACGATAATAGAAGCTAGTGATGGATCGAATGACTCTCTAAACCTCATTGCATCCCACGGATGGGTTAGCTCCACATAAGGCCTCATGAGATTCTCATAAAATGGCTCCAACCAATCAATGTCCGATTCTCTAGCCGCTCTGAGTGATATCTCCATTATTCTAGCCAAAAGTATAATTCACACACCAGTGAGTGAGGGGAAACGATACTTTGTTGTTCATGGTTAGAATGATGTGAAAATTCTGACTACTCAGCTACTCACTGGTTGATCACGTCATCTTGTTCGCCGTCTCTGTAGTTTCTTGGTCTCGAAAATCACCCGCTTGTAAGTGGAAACTAGAATGCGGGTGAAATACGCCAGCGATAAAACCCTCGCGTGCCTATCGGGCCCATGATCATCTCGAGTGGATTACCGTCTCCGGCAGCCGGAACGGGATGAGCGGGATCCCAATCCGTGAGATTGTCGCTGGAGAAGAGCTGATAAAGGAAATTCGGATCCGTTTCCACGGATGCCGTGACGGTGTTTGCCGCCTTGTTGATGACTACCGATGGGGCAGCATCCTGCCCGGGATATATTTCAAGCAAGCCCAGTTTTTTGAAGAAGAACTCAGCGCAGTGGCGGTCGATGGTCTTTCCCCCGACCTGGTCATTGAAGAACCGTGACCACGGTCCGTGACCAGCGTCTTCGATGGGAAAATACCGATAGTCCACCGCGCTGGCTTGAAGCTGGCTCACGAGATCCTCGGACAGCTCCACCGGGACTGTCGGGTCCGCGGTTCCGTGTACGATGAACACCGGGGGATCACCCACATCCACGAGAGACTCGGCCCCATACATCCCTCCCCACAAATCAAGGACCACCGAGACTTCGGCATTGGGTCCGATTGTGTCGGCCTCCTGGTAAGCGCTGAAGAGGGACGTAATGGCTCCGGCGGAGCTTCCCCCGATGGCGATGCGGCCTGGGTCGAGGTTGAATGAAGCGGCATTGGCTCGCAGCCAGCGGAGGGCCTTGGCGGCGTCCTGCGCGGCCGCATTCATGGAACGCTGCACCGCCGTCGTGCCGGGCGCCGGTCCTGATTCGAGGGTGGGATCGTCACCAGCAAGCCGGTAATTGATGGATACGGTCACGTATCCACGCTTCGCATATGCTTGGCATAGCTGGACGATGGTCACGGAGGTCTTGGAGCCCCCGATGAATCCACCCCCGTGAATGACGACGAAACCCGGCAATTTCGCGGGCAGCCCGGCGCCAGTGGGCTGGTAGACATCGAGATGAAGGGGAATCTGTCCAGACGCAGGATTCCCCACAGATCCCGTCCCGTATTGAATACCCGAGGTCACGACGGTTCCGAATATCGGGTCGAGAAACGGCGTCTGTTGTGCCTGCACCGGGAACCCAACACACAAGGTCCATACTGTAAAAAGAAGCCTTCCTATCATCGGTGACGTGTAACCCGGCAGAACGGGAAAAGTTGCGCTTCAGAATCTCTTTTCAGGGAACGTCAGGGGTAGCCTGTTGGTAGCACCCGCTTGTTCGACTTAGTTGTTGATTCGCATGTGGAATCCAGTGAAATCGTAGAGCTTATTAAGCTGGTTGCGCGACAGTAATTCTCGCCCACGTAAAGGATCTCCGACTATGTACTTATCACCTTCCTGGCCGAGAATAGGAATGAAGTGCCCAACCGAACCCAGCCGAACACCCACAACTGCGGGGAGCCCGTCCTCCGGCGTGAAACCGGGGGTAAAAATAAACTCAACTTCAAAACCTCGCGATCTTGCTGCTCTAGCCAGATACCAGGCCTCTGTGCCTCCCGCATAGGAGTGCGCTTCTGCTGCAAGATCCGACTCGGTCACATTTACTCCAAGTTGCTTCAAGATTGTTGCTGTAGAAGCTGCCCCGCATGTGGATGGAGTGCTCTGTAGGCAAATCTCGCCATCCCACTCGTCCTGAAACGTCCCAGCCGAGATCGGGCCAACAAACGGCTTTATAGTGGGTGCAATCGAGAACGCGGCCACACCAAGAAGCGGCATTACAAGAAATACTCTTGGCAAGAACGTGGATACCAATCCGCCTGCAACTCCGATAAACACGATTAGGAGTTCAGTCCCCGCAATACTTCGGAATTGGTAGTATCAACTTAGCTCAGGAAGGATGTGCGCGTAGTACGCCGCAAAGCTTGCACCTGGGATCGCCGCTACCAATGCTAGTATAGTAAAAAGAATCCGCTTCTTGAGATGAGTGCCCTTAGCGGCACGGTAGACCACGAAGAAAGCCACGAACGCCAGAATCGTTGATAGGACGCCGAGCAAGTTTGGATTCATTTTATTGGCTAACGTCCGAGGCCTGCCACCCGCTACTGGGAGCGCCCCTTCGATTCTGATTCAGCTTTCTCTTTACTCTCAGACTTCGACTCCGGAGCGGTAGCGGGTTGGTCAGCGCCGTCTTGTTCTGCGTTGTTCGGTGTCCGGGTTGTTTGCAGGAACTCGACCCAACGAGTGCTCTCTGGAGGTAAATCCTTCCCAGTCTTGTCCTTCAGAATTCGATGCGCCTGTTGGTGAAAATAGTCTGTGAAGTTCTCCGGTCGGATCTTCCAACCCCACTTGGCCTTGAGGTCGTTAGGGAAGACATCGTCCAAGAGTCCAGCCAAGACCAGGAGAGATTCTCCGGTGTCAATCTGCCCTAACGCATGAATGGCCTCCCTCCGCATGAACGCCGAATCAGACGTGCGCGCCATCGTCGAAAGCCGTTTGAGAATGCGGGGATCATCTGAGTAGCGAACGAGGGCAAACACCAGATCACTTCGCTCCGGTTCGTAGGCCTCCTTGTCCAATAGCGCGAGAAGTTCCGCTGCGGGATCATCCGAATCGAGTTGCACCAAAACGCGCCTTGCGGCAGCCGTTATCAACTTCGAGGGCTTTGTCGCAATGTATGCTTTGATCGGTTCGATTGCTCGGCGATCACCAATGGCAAGCAGGGCTTCAAGGACATCCTCCATCTCAAGATTGTCGAGGCCGCTAAAGGTGGTCTCAGGGTTACCTAAGCGGGCAATCAGAATCGGAACGGCTTCTTTGGCTTTGAGCTTACCAAGCGCCGCCACCTCACGGTGCGCGTATCCTGATCGATTCCTCAAAATCTCCATTAGGGCTGGGATTGCCTTAGGATCGCCAATCTCGCCAAGGGCGAATGCGGCTCCTCCCGTCTTTGGTAGACGCTTGAGGACGCCGATGAGCGTAGGGACCGCCCTCTCACACTTCATGAATCCCAGATCCCAACAAAAGGAGTTCAACGGCTCGCTCATGATGTCATGGCGATCTCCGTCTGGGAAGTCGGGATCGCCTCCAGGAGGGTATACAGGACCACCGGTAACGCCACTCCCATCCAACGCTCCACTCGCGACGTGTTTCAGAAGCATATCGATTCCCCAAGTCTTCTCCGGATCTCGACCAACGAACATCCGAACTGCTTCTGCGGCGTTGTAGCGGTAGCGTAGATTCTCGGAAGTCAGCTGCGCTTCAAGAAACTTGCGTGCCTCCTCCTTGGTCTCCGCCAAGAAATACGCCGCACATATCCTGGCATACATGTTTTCCTTAGGGTCATTGACGACCTTCAGCCACCGCCCAGTGTCATCTGGGGCAAACTTGTAGTTCAGGCGATAACGGACACCAACCAGTCGATAATGAACTTGTAGCTCAGAGGGGGACATATTGGCGAAACCTCCCCTGTCTCTTATACACATCTGACGCTGCC
>JARFPV010000247.1 GCA_029288115.1 Akkermansiaceae bacterium
CCTGTAGTCCGGTGTAGACAAAGATACCACCGCCCTGTGAGCGGATGCGGCGGATCTTGCCGATGATCTTGTCCTTGTCCTGTTTGATCTGGGTAAGCGGAACGATCTTGTAGGGTTCGCTATCGACAGCAAATACGCATACCTGATCCATGTTTCCTAGCAATTCGACAGCGCGTGCCGCTCCGGTGTTCGCCAGATCCATTTTGGATTTTCCACCACCTGCCGACATCGACATCGAACCCGAGCGGTCCATCACCACGGCCATGGCAACCGAAAGTTTGCGGTGTTCGTTTTTCAACTCCATGGAAACGGGTAAAAGACTGTCGACAGCCGATTGAAAATAGCCACCGGAGCCAAATGACTGCTTGCCCCCGACCATCATGAATCCACCTCCTTGCTCACGGACGTAAAAATTTAGCGCATCCTGAAATTGTCCCGGCACCTCGAATGCGGGCACGTTGTTAAAAACAACTGATCTTGCACCGGCGAGCTGCCCGACCCTGAGAGCACCCGGTTCGCTGACTACCTGCACATCATAGTCTTGATCACGAAGTGCCGCTGCCAGCGGATCGTTGATGTATTTACTAACTAACAGAACGCGTGGCCCTCCAACGACTTCGATCCAACGTTCTATCTGGTTGTTCCCAGGGTGGGCATCCTTTTCCGGCAGGATTTCCGCTGAGTATTGATAGGATCCGGTGCGTGAAATCCTGTCGGTAAACTCCGCACGTCCCGTGCCGTTGATGATTTTCACCTTGGTTTCTGAGAGCGTTTGGCCGTTGCGTTTGATGACTAATGGGATCTCCGCATCAGCATATCCGCGCACCGTCACATCAAGTACAAACGGTTCGCCAATTTGTGTGCGGACAGGGAGATGAAGGCGTGCCACGCGGAAGTCATCTGTTGTCTCCTCACGCACGAGGCGGTAGTCCATGGGGATGCCCATACGTGAAAGTTTCGCAGCCGCCTCGGCGAGTGGCTCGGTCGCGTATCCATCCGAAAACAGAAGAATACGCGACGGTCTGTCTTCGGGCGCCAGAGCCATGATGTTCTGGATCGCAAGATTGGTGCGTGTTAGCTTGCGGTTACCGGTGTAAACTGCCGTCTCGGTGCCGGGCTTGCGCTCCACCACCTCAGACGCGTAATCGATGAAATGCAGTTCATCGTGACGGGAGGGTTTTGATTTTTCCAATAGCTTTTCCCACTCGGGTAGTCCCTTGTCGATGAGGTCTTCAGTGGATTCCGATCTATCTAACAAAACCCAAAGATCAAGTGCGTCCTGTTGCTTGTCCATGCGGGGGTCGACCAATAACGTCGTCACCACGAGAATAAGCAAGATCCGTAGAGGTCGCCATAATTCGAGCCCTCGCCAAACCAGCCCGAGTAAGAGGAATACGGGTAGCAGAAAGAACCACTCGGGCGCAGTGAAGGTCATCAACAGAAAGCTAGAGGCAAATCATCATCTGTCGAAGTATAAAACGGCAAAAAAGCCACCGCTGATGGCTGAGACTAACTTCTAACTGCCGTAGTGCGACAAAAGGTCTAGCGCCGCCGCCTGATGAGGAACAGGCCAGTAGAGAAAAATCCGAACAGCACAGAGCTCGGCTCTGGAACTGCCACTCCGAATTCGGTTTCCTTGATCCAAATTTCGCCAGTTCTCTCACGCAACACAATGGACGTCACGGTTTCATTGGCACCGCCAACGATACCAGCGAAATTGCTGAAGTCGATTTTCTGACTGTTGGCTGCGGTCCCTGTGCCGCCGTTAGGTGTCGCTGCACCCAGGATGGCTGTTTCATCGACCACGAACCTGCCAGCAGTCGTATTAATCCAGATAATGGGGTCGTCAGTTGCGCCATCGAGACCGTTTAAAGTAAGGGTGATCGTATCGAGTGATACACCGCCATTGGAGTAGGCGATGGTGATTTCCTCGTCCTGATATGTGCCGCTGCCATTGATTCCTCTCGATCCAGTGCCTGTGCCGGGCTGGATACCAAGACCACCGGTATAGACATCTGCATCACCGTCCCAATTGACATTGGCCGGGTCAACGCCGGCAGTTGCGTCTGGGTCGGTCGGGCTGCCGGAATCAACCGATGAGCGACCTGTGATGGCGATTAATTGCGCGCCGCTAGTGCCGTCACTAACAGTGAATTCACTCCAGTCACCGGTGTCCGTGCTACCAAACATGGTCGTGAAATTAACATCATACTGACCGTGGCTGACACCGGAAAAACCAATGAGCAGGCACACCAAAACACAAGTGTATAGGCGATTCATGATATAAGGGGAGGTGGGGTGAATCCGTAAACGAATGAATTTCAATTACAAATTCCCCGCTAGAATACCAATTCTATAACCATCAGACAATGAGAAAGTTAAGGAAAGTTAAGTATGTAGAGGGGCTTATTCCTCAGTGGCTTTGGTCTTTGTGAAATACCACGCACCGGTCACAGCGGCTAGGGTGAGGCATGTCCATACCCGCCACAGGTGATCGTCGCGTGTGTGGCGATCAACAGCAGTAGCCATTGTGCTGGCGGGTAGGTCATCGATGGAGCAGTTTGAAAAATCTGCTTCGCGTGTATCTGCGAAATAGGTGGCCGAAGTGAATAGCGTTTCATCACCTTGGCTGATGGTGAAAAACCCTGGCGTGTCCGGTGCGCTGAGAGCGCTGGTATTGGCGGGGCGTTGTTCTGTTTTCAGAGTTGTTCCATCGAGACCCAGAGTGCTGATAGTCAGAGCGGCTGCTTTTTCACCTCGGTGGCGAGTCAGTTCAAGCGGCTCTCCAGTTTCTGTGATACGTGTTTCGGGTGCGATTTTCTCGTTTCGAAGTTGCTCGCAAAAGCGAAGCAGGAGCACCGCTGCGGCAGGTTGCTTCAGGGCGTTGGATTTCTGGATGTCAAAATTGAACACCAGCGCTTTGTTGCCCGATGCCGGGTGTCTGCGTAGATAGATCAGTGCGCGGTTTCCTTGCCATAGAAGCACGTCGTCCGCCTTGTCGTGTGGAATGGAGATACTTTCGCGAACCAGCAGCGTCTGCCAGTTCAACCCTTCGGTGAGGATGTGCTTGGGAGCAACGATATTTCCGGTGAGGTAGGGGCGAGACGACGCCCGGTCCGTCGGGAAAACAATCAGGTGGCTGCCCGATGGCGTGGTTTCCGTTGAGGTAACCACCAAATCTGCCGTGCTCTGGTTTGTCGCCTCCTGAAGGTTGGGGAAACTGGTCAGCATTCGGTCGCTGAGTCGCACGGATTCCTTGGCAAGGGTGGAGAAGACCATCAGTGGCTTGGGTTTGGGGCGTACCATCGGTAGGGAGTCGTCCAAGGTGAATGCATCAGCACTCATGACGATTCTACAGCGTTGCTCGCCAGCTGGAAAAGATCCTTGAAGAGTGGTCAGCCTGCCGGCAGCGAGCTGTAGTTCACGGGCGTTGCTTTTTCCTTTCGCTGTCTCCAGGTGCCAATTTCGCTGCTGCGCTGTGTCGGAGTAATTTCTCACCACGGCTTTCCAGATCAGCCGGCCGTCGCGTTGTTCGAAACTCACGCCGGTGATGCCGACGTTTTCAGTATTGTTGCCGATCGAAACATACGAGGCATGGTAGGGCAGGGCATACTCGACAGGTGTGTCCGTGATGTAGGAAACCGCACCTTCGGCACTTACCAAGCTACGTGCAATACGCAGGCTGTTCGATGGTTCAATCGCGCCTGAACTCGGTGTCCATTTGCTGAGTGCCTCCATCATTTTCTCTGGCGAGGACCCCTGATAGATTTTGGGTTTTCCGGGGTCGGATTCCAGAATCCAAATCTCGACGTTGGCGGCATTGCCTTGCAGGCGAGGGATCTCCTGCTCCAGAGTGGGTGCGATTTTTTCCTTAAACACTCGCATTGATGCCGAACTATCCAACACAATGGCAATTCTTTGTGTCGATTTGGCCTTCACGTAACGCGGCTGCACGAGCAGCCAGGTCACAAGTAAGATTGCTAGAATCTGAAGCCACAGCGGCACCGAGTTTACCAGCCTGTCAAACCTCCGCCCGCTCGTGCTCTCACGCTGGGTCTGCCGGAGTAGGAACAGGGTGCTCACCGTGACCACTTTCGCACGTCGCTGGAGAAAGTGAATCAGCACAATGGCTGGCACGCCTAACAGCGCCCAGAAGCCATATGGATTTGTGAGAATTAAGTTAATGGTTTTAAGCTTTAAGATTTAAACTCCAAATACCAAGCGGGAGGCTAGGTTAATCGTGAGGAGAGTTGAACGGAGGAATATCACTTGGTTTTGTTTCTAATGATTGTAGCGAGAATTTTCACCAATTCACTAGCCTCTTGTTTTAGGGCGGTAAACTGTTGTTCCTGTTCTTGGTTCACTGGGTTTGTATCCTCGATGAGTTGTAACCATAGCCCCGATTCTCTGGCTTCTTTTTTGCATAGCCGAAACCGGTAGAGACTGTCGTCCGTGCTGAGACCCTCGTTGGCTTCGATAAAATTGGCGGCAACTGATCCCGAGGATCGTATGACTTGAGTGACGTCCGTCCAGCTAACAGGATCCCATTTGTGCTGACGAAAAAATAAACGCACTGACAATGCGAATTGAAAAGTTCGCTCTGCAAGG
This sequence comes from Akkermansiaceae bacterium, assembly GCA_029288115.1. Taxonomy (GTDB): domain Bacteria; phylum Verrucomicrobiota; class Verrucomicrobiia; order Verrucomicrobiales; family Akkermansiaceae; genus Oceaniferula. The sequence continues at coordinate 4,609 of JARFPV010000247.1, forward strand.
TCATACGGCTTGCCTTCTGATTCCATCGTGCTGGATTTGGTATTTGGAGTTTAAATTTTAAAACTTGTTAGTTGATGATCAGGGCTCCCGCAGACACAGCTTCCTCGTTCAGTGCATCGAGTAGCGGTTGGTCGGCGCATACACGGGCGAGGGGAGCGTTGAAACGTTTGGCGGCGGTGTGCCATTCGGCGAAGTGGGCGGCATAGGCTTTACAATAATGCCTGAGTGTGGAGTTTTCTACACGATGCGGATGTTGGCTGCCGATTTCGGCGTCAACGAACTCGTAGTTGCCTTCCCAGTCAGGTTGCGCCTCGGATTTGAGATAAGGAGTGAGGATGATGGGCTTGCCTTGCTGAATACTCAGGTGGCGTAGTGGGTGGGTGGGATCACCTTCAAACAACAAGTCGGAGACGAGCACCCGGATCGCATTACCACGAAGCTGGATCTGGTCGAGTGCCAGTGGCGCATCGGGGCGTGTGGGATTCATAGCAAGCACAGTGTCCATCCAGTGGTGTGAGATTACGGCATCCATCGGCACGCGGGTGTGCGCATCACCACGTAGCAGGCTGTCTCTTATACA
>JARFPV010000271.1 GCA_029288115.1 Akkermansiaceae bacterium
CGTTTTGGTGAGCTTGGGAAAAAAGTGAATGATGGTCATGGTCAGAACCACCAGCGCAATCATGAGAAACAGAGCGTTGCCCTGCATCCACTCGCCTCCACTTTTAAAAAAGCCGAACTGCCCCATGCAAATGACGATGGCCAAGCCGTTTACAAAACCTATCATCACAGGGTGGGGGACCAGACGGATGAACCGACCGAGTTTGAGCACACCAAAGAGAATCTGAATCACGCCTGCCAGGATGATGACGGCAAATAGCCATTGGAGTCCGAGTCCAGGTTCGATCTTATCGCCTTCTTGCACCGCCTTACCTGCCACCACGGCAATTGCTCCCGTTGCACCTGAAATCATCCCGGGACGACCACCACAGGCTGAGGTGATAAATCCCATAAATACAGCGGCCCAGAGCCCTACGAGCGGATTTACTCCGGCGATGAATGAGAATGCAATCGCCTCGGGCACGAGTGCGAGGGCAACGGTCAACCCAGAGAGTGAATCGTCCTTGAAATTGCCGTTTTTCTTGGTGAAGAGGTGAAACATAGCGTTGGTATTGTGCAGGTGGAGCCACGCGCACTAGTGGGAAGGGGGGGGAATAGCAACCCTGATCTACGAATTAATCGTGCTCCCGTGAGCAGTAAAAGGTCACGATCTGGCTGTTTTCATCAAAGGACGAGGTGCTGTTAAAATCGCTGATGAGCCTATCTACCGTGAATCCGGCGCTGTTGAGAATGCGGCTGAGTTCATTGGGCCAGAACCAATTCAAGTGATGGGTGCTTTCACTGGATTCTAATAACTGATGGTCTGATGTGACGATTTCATACCGGTGGTCCCGTGTCAGCCTCTGGGACATACGTTCGACCTGAAACCGCGTGTGGCATCGGGCAATGTTGCCATCGTGAAGCTCGGTGTCCTGATCGGGAAACCATTCGCCTTCCTCAAGCTCTCCGGTGATTTCCGCCCAAGGGATGAAAGTGGTGATGTAAAGCCCGCCACCAGGGTGGAGGTGTTGATGAATGTTGGTAAGTAGTTCGGGAAGTTTTTCCGGTGGAGTGAACTGCAATGTGAATGCGGGAAGTGTGATGGCTGAATAGGTGGTGCCTGTTGAAAAATCCAGCATGTCCGCATGGTGAAGCACTGGTTGGTATTGGATGCATTTTTCCGCGCAGAGTTCTAGCATATCCTCTGAGTTGTCCAGCCCCTCAAGCAGGAAACCATTTTTCAGGAGAGGTAACATGAGTCGGCCCGACCCACATCCCAGTTCCAGAGTTGTGCCAGAATGGTTTTCCAGAAATTTTTCTAACAATGGAAGTTCTGCGGCACTACCCTCGGTCTCCCAGAACACATCATGCAGCTTAGCTTCCAAGTGATTATACATCCCGCTTTTTTGGTGTTTGGACTTTAGAGTTTGGATCTTCAACGCATCGCGCACATTACGCATCCTCCGCTTTGATC
>JARFPV010000328.1 GCA_029288115.1 Akkermansiaceae bacterium
TCCAGCCGAGACCGTAGTTTTCGTGGTTGGTTTTGAGTCGCAGCAGATCGGCCCAGAAGTTGAACATGGTGGACTCGTGACCGTTTGAGTTGCTCAGGTTATCAACCAGGGTGCGGCGGTGGTCGGTGTCTTTGCTGGGGAGGAATGCGCGTGCTTCGTCGGCGGTGGGGATCCGACCAGAAATGGCAATATATGCGCGGCGGACGAAGGTGCCGTCATCGATGATTGGGTTCGCCTTGATTTCCTTTTTCTGCAGATGCGCAGCGACGAGTTGGTCGATCTGGTTACTGGTGCTGCGGACGGTTTTCTGGGAAAACTCCTTGGCGAGCAGTGGTGCGGCGAGGGCGAGGAGCCCGAGAGTGGTGATAAAGGCTTTCATGATCGGATAGGTAGGGAGTAAACCCGCGAGATGTGGGTGAGTTGCGAGGTTTTTTGGTGAATCAGCAGCAGCCAGTGGATTCTCCATTTTTCCACATTCGATAAACCTCAGTGAGTAGATTGCGAACGGCTTCGGGGTTGAATTCTTTATCAGATTTGAATCTGAGGCAGGATTTGCCGCAGTTGGAAGATGGGTGTGCTTTTTTGAACTGGGCGAGTGCTTTTGGGGCGACGTAAAGGCTGACGTAGTTTTTTTGGGCGGCGAGGTTGCCGATGCCGGGGTATCCAAGCATGCCGTATTCGATGGTTTCCCCGGCCTCGGGGGCGATTTCCTGAATGAGGGAGCGGATTTTCAGCAGGAGTTCCTTTTGATCACCTTCGACGGCATCGATGTAGTGTTCGGGGGATTCTGAGTTTCGTTGCATGGCATGGATGATTACGTATCCACATCATACAGTTTCTCAGTAACTGCGGCAAGGGTGGAGGCATTTCCCCTGTTCCTGTCGGACGCTAGGTCAGTGCGAGGAAGTTCCTCAGCAGTTGCAGGCCGTTGTGCTGGCTTTTTTCCGGGTGGAACTGGGTGGCAATCAAGTTGCCGCGGATGACGGCGGCTGCGAATGGCAGGGCGTAATCGCAGGTTGCGGCGACGTGTTTTTTATCCGTTGGCTCCGGGTAATAGGAGTGGACGAAGTAGAAAAACGGATTTTCCGGCATCTCGTTCCAGAGTGGGTGACCGGGATCGGTGAGTTGGACGGAGTTCCAGCCCATGTGGGGGATTTTGAGTCCGACGTCGGGGAAGCGTTTGACGCTGCCTTGGAGAATGCCGAGGCCTTCGGCATCTGGAGATTCCTCGCCGTCTTGAAAGATGAGTTGGTATCCCACGCAGATGCCGAGGTAGGGTTTGTCCTCGGCGGCCCATTGTTGGATGGGCTCGAACATCCCTTGTTTTTTGAGGTTGGCAGCGCAATCGCCAAATTCTCCCTGACCGGGAACAACGAGGTGGGTGATGGTATCGAGTTCTTCGGGTGTGCGGATAAGCACGGCATCCGCTCCAATGGCGTGGAAGGCATTTTCCACGCTACGGATATTGCCGCGTCCGTAATCGACGATTCCGACTTTCATCATTTACTCAATGGTATTAGAGTGCCTCCTTGGTGCTAGGAATGCCGGTTTCGCGCGGGTCGATTTCGGCGGCCTGACGCAGTGCGCGGGCGAGTGCCTTGAACATGGATTCAGCAATGTGGTGACCATCGCGACCGTAGAGTAGCTCGACGTGCACATTGGCACGCAGGTTGTTAGTCACGGCGCGGAAAAATTCCTCGACGAGAGTGAACGGGAGATTGGGTGCGTCTGGGGTGGACACTGGGGCGCGGAACTCGAGGTGGGGTCGATTACTGAGATCGATCACACAGCGGCTGAGAGTTTCATCCATCGGCAGGTAGGCCATGCCGTAGCGGCGGATGCCTTTTTTATCGCCTAAGGCTTCACGGATGCATTCGCCTAGCACAATGCCAGTGTCCTCGACGGTGTGGTGTGCGTCGACATCGATGTCGCCGTCAGCTTTCACTGTGAGATCGATCAGGCTGTGTTTGCCCAACAGGGTGAGCATGTGGTCAAAAAACGGGATGCCTGTGGAAATATCCGTGGTGCCAGTGCCGTCGAGATTGATGGCGACGCTAATGGATGTTTCCGCTGTCTTCCGCTCTTGGCTGGCGGTGCGGTTCTGTGAGCTGGATGTGGTCATGTCAACTGCCGCGCAGGGTGGCTGTTTACTTAGGCATTGGCAATGCCAATTTGTGTGCACGACAATCCGTGCGACTTACGGTTTGGCGGGGCGTTTTTTGTTTGCATTGCCTTTTTTGCCTTCCTTCGCAGCTTTTTCGGCAGCCTCCTTGTCTAGTTTGCTCTGGCGCAATTTTTCTTCGGCAGCCTCCTGTTTCGCCTTTTTATCGGCCTCTGTTTTGGCATCGCGTTTTTCCTGCAGCTTTGTCTGTAGCGTGGTGATATAGCGCTCGGGAAGCCTGAGTGATCGCAGATTTTTGAGATGGAGTTCGGCACCATCAAGGTCACCTTTGGCGAGAGCTGCCCAAGCATCGCGGTAGGTAGGACCAGCCAACTTGAGCTCTTTGGCGTTGGTGTTGGAAAGCGAGGTGATTGATTTGAGCGTAGTGGCTGTTTGGCGATAATTGTGATCGATAGATGCTTTGTCGTATGGATCGACAGTCAGCCATTTCAATCGCAAATTGGTTTTTTCCTTCTCGACCAGTATGGCGTGTCTTTTTTGCTGTTCTGCCAGGACTATTTCGGTTCGTTCCCGATCATTTGCGTTCATGCTGTCAATGGCAGATTTGCGTGCCGCTATGCGTGTATCTAGTGTGTCCAGCAGTAGTTTGAGAGAAATTTGATACGTCTGTATGATGCGTTTGGCGGTGGGGATCCCGTTCCTGAAAGATGTTGAGTTCCGGTAATCCGAATCCAAGGTTTCCCACTTCCTGAGTGCCTCGTGGTAGCGTCTCGCTGCTGAGAGTCGTTCCATATCACGCAGTAGAAGACTTGCATGAATGTCGTAGGCATTCGCTTCGATATCGGAGTGGGATATTAACTGGCCATCAAGCTTGATGCCTCCATCTGAAATCGTCTGGTGTTCTTTCTCGAGGGTAGAGAGGATTTTTTTAGCTGCTGCGCCGTGCTTGGACTTTGGGAACTTGGTGATAAATGACTTGGCGATTTCGATGCGTTTTGTATAGGCGGCAGCTGGCTGGAGGTCGCGCATAGGAACCAGCGCGGAAATTCTTTTGAAGTCCTTGGACTCGATGCTTTCCTTGATGATTTCCTTGACGTGATCCTTGGGGATCCGACGCTCGTCCTTGATGGAACTGGTTACGTTGATTTCAAATAGATAGCTTGTGGCGTCTTCTGAAATGACTCGACCTTCATGGGTTTTGCCTGTTTTCAGAACAATAGTGTCAGCATGAGCTGACTGGTAAAGCATTGCGGTTAGGCATAGAATTTTCCAGTAATTACACATAATATTAGATTTGAAAGTTAGTTTAGGTAGGTCATTTCAGCCACTCTCTGAGTTCAGAAGCTTGGCTGGTGATGCCGATGAATTTTCCTCTGTAGATCACAGCGGCTGATCCGTCGGGGACTTTTTTATCGCTTAGATCGGGATGAGTGTTGCCACTCATGGCGATGATACGACATGGTCGGCGAATGGCGGTGGAATGCAACTCACTGGAGGTATCTCCATGGTAGTAAACTTTTGTATTTTCGAGATTAGAATAGCAGGTGAGGTAATCCACAAGCATAATGGGGGGGATTCCAGACATTTTGAATAGGGATTTTTCCAGTGCCGTTTTTTGTTTTCTTAGGTGCTCGTTATTTTGGTATTTCAAAAGGCGCTCAGAGTTTGACCATGCGAGTGCCCAGCTGGAGAAGTTATTAATGCTGGGAATGGTGAACAAATGCATCACGTGATATTGCGTTGGGAATGCTGAGTAGTCTTGCTCGAAGAGGAGTTGTTCACCCTCCCCGGAGAGCTTGTTGCTCATTTGCGTGTGTGTGTCTTGAGCCATTTCCAGATAGCTGGGGTCCATGGTGGTTTCATGGAGATTCAGTGCTGCGTCACACACGAGTGCATGGGCTGCGGCACTTGCTGCAGTAGATGACAGCTTGCCATTGAATCTGGTGCCATGAAGCAGACCTGATTCCTCGATGAAGTTATTTGTGATGTGGGAGAAAACTCTCTTGGCATCCTGCAGGTGGGAGTCATCTCCGGTGGCTCGGTAAGCTGCCACTAAAGCACTGGTATAGAGAGCAAGTGATTGTGATGAGCAGAGAGTTTCCTTGAATGCGAGGCCTCGGTCAGTGCGAATCTTTCCGAGTTTTTTCATGATGGATTCTAACAAAGTTTCAAGATCGTTGCGGCTCAGCCCTATTTTTTTTGCAAGCTCCGGTTTGGTTGTTTTCCATGTCAGAGTGTTTTCCCTGAAGTAGTTCCGGTTTCTATCATCGACGAGGGGTACGTTGCCGAGTCCACGGATGCCGAATGCGAATTTGCACACCCTGAGCTCTTCCTCGGTAAGAGCTTTTTCCAGATCTTCCAATGTCCAGGTGCAATGACTATCGAGCGGATTATTTTCCTGATATACGATACCCTCCAAGTAGTCTCCACTAGCTTGCTTGAGGTGTTGCTCAGTGTATGTCTTGATTTTGTCGGCCGACTCAAGATATATCTCATCTTCCGTGAGCTGGTAGAGATTGTATAGTGTCTCCATGCTCAGTGCTTGGGTCTTGAGGCTCTTGGTGAAGATAGGCAGCGCAGAAGAAATGCTTTGCACACCATCGAATATACCTCCGTCGATCGGGTCGGTGAGGCCATAGATGAGGTTGTTTTGAGCAGACAACCGTGCTATGCCTCCGTATCTTAATTGATGGCTATCCAGCATGGCGCCACTGGTGGAGGCTTTAACGAGTAGGTTGACGTAGCGTGCCGTATTAACCTTGCCTGTTTTGTCGATATTATTTGACGTAGGGTCGTAGAGTGAGGATGCCTGCCGGATGGCTCTTGATGGGGAAATACCTTCAGCTTCGGTATCTGAGGAAAGGATGGGATGCTTTACTCTTCTATTGAAATCGGCGCGGCTATTTTCAAGAACGTATTCTGAGTCATCTCTCCATAAACGATGGACTGTTTTGGACATGCGGGAAACTAACACCGAAGCATTGTTCAAGTTTGGTGATCCGGATGCCGTCCATGAGATGGGATTCCCTTCGTAAGAAAACCAGATTAGCAACGGACTCGTAACCTGGGTTCGTGAATTCCTGCAAAGGGATGCTGCCAAATATTCCATGGCGGGATCACAGTTGCTATCGATCAGCACGTTGACGTGCTGTTCATTGAGTAGTGCGCAGGTGGAGGCTGATTGATTGAGCTGTTTGAGAATGTGGTGGGTATTGGGGTTGGTGCCTGAGCCAACTAACGCAAAGACGGTTTTATGTTCCTGCTTGGCATGTTCGAACAAGTGTCTACTCCATGGTTGCCAGTGGATAGGTGAATTCGATGCCAACGTGAGTAAGCTGCTTTTGTCCTTGCTCAGGTTGTTCTGGTGAAGGCCGGCCACCCTTGTTCCTTGGCGGGCATTGGGTCCATTTTCTGCTTTAGAGGATGGTGTATTATTTTTGCAGGCACTGATCGCCAATATCAAACTTGCCAGGCTGAACAGGCAGGCTGACTTGCTGAGGTAAGCTGGAAATGAAGGTAAGGCGATAAACATCTAGGGAAGGGGAATTGAGCGAATGGCGCAATACTAGGGTGATCTGCCTAGGATGCACCAAAAAAATGGATGATATTGTTCATGGTGTGGATACAAAT
>JARFPV010000348.1 GCA_029288115.1 Akkermansiaceae bacterium
TCCTTGCCATTATACAGGGCACTTTGGGTTCCTGCGCGGCAGGCATACTCCCACTGGGCGACTGAGGGCAGGGAGAATTTCCAGTTTTTGGGAATGCTGCCTGACTCGTGAGCTTGGTGCGTAAGTGCTTTACAGAATTTAATGGCTTTGAGAATATCCAACGCCGCTGCGGGGATATCTGAGCCTTTGTTTTTCCAACTAGGGTTATTACCCATGAGGGCAACCCACTGTGATTGTGTAACCTCCAGTTCCCCGATCCAGTATCCCTGAGGGATTTCGATTTCCTGCTGCTTTTCAATTTTGGCGTAGCGACCGTTGTATCCGCCTCGTCCACGTTCATCGAGAGGACTGCCCATGACAAATTTTCCCGGTGGGCACCAGCGCAGCGCCATGTCGATATTGTGTGCAATAGGGACGACCATCCGGTCTCCCGCCTTGTGTTGAGGTGCAGTGGAGGGAGATGTGTCAGCTGACTGTCCGCCGTCTTTGCCGTACCAAGGAACCAGGAAGATGATCCCACATAGCACGGCAAGGGCTGCAATCGATCCGGTGATCATGCCGGTTTTGCTGGTTTTATTGCCTGCTGCTGCGGTTCGCTTGCGCCTTGGTTTATTTGATTTTGGTTTTTTGACACGGGCGGGTTTTTTGGGGTTTTTGTTCGCGACGGGGGATTTGATTTCACTCGCAGCAGCGACGTCAGTTTTCATCTCCTGAGTCGTCTGGTAGCGGCTGTCCGGCTGCTGCTGCATCGCCTTCGTGACCACTTCGTCGATCTTTGTATTTGCCTCGGGGCAGCGTGCGCTGGGAGGATCAAAAATTCCCCTGGGAACCTCACCGCAAAGCATTTCGTAGAGCATGACTCCGAGGCTGTAGATATCGGCACGGTGGTCGACATCCATGCCGCTGCGTTGCTCCGGTGCCATGTAGTCTGGGGTTCCCATCACGGTTCCTGTCATGGTGTATCCCATCTGCTCGGCGTCGGGATCGAGCAGGCGAGCCAGACCGAAATCGGCAACCTTTACCTCTTCGTTAATACTGACCATGACATTGGCGGGTTTGATGTCACGATGCACCACTCCCTTGCCATGGGCGTAGGCAAGCGCGTCACAGACACCAACGATGATGTGCAGTGCCTGGGGAGTGGTAACTCCCGGGCCGTGGATCACTTGGTGAAGATCAGCTCCTTCGACGAACTCCATCACGAAAAAGAGATGGCCTTCAGATGTTGTGCCAAACTCGTAAACAAGAATAATGTTAGGGTGATGGAGTTTTGCCATCGCCCTCGCCTCGCGCCGGAAGCGGTCGGCAAAATCGGCATTCACACTGACCTCGAGCGGGAGCAGCTTGATGGCGACAGTGCGGTCGAGCTCGATTTGTTTCGCCTTGTAGACGGCGCCCATACCACCGCGACCCACCAGAGAGACGATCTTGTATTGGGGGAATAGCATCTTCATTTCCTCCATGGTGGGGGGTTGCCACTCTCCGGTCATCGACTGGGTCATGCGCACGCTGTTCATCGCTTGCACGAGGACTTCATCGGGATTCACATCCTGAATCACCGTTGGTAATGGAGCAGACGTGTTAGCTGCCCCTGGAGCATCGCAGAAGCACATCAGTGCCGTGATTTCGCTTTCACCATCTTCTTGCAAAAGAACCGTATCTGCGACAACCATCAGCATGATTTCACGCTGGCGCGAGCGAAGCTCGTAGACGCCGGCTCGAACCGCGCCAGATGACTTTCCAAGGCGCTCGGCTGCTGCTGCGTAGCGGTCGTCATCAGGTTTATCGAAGCCTGCAAAAGCATGCAGCTCTTCGTAAAGCACGGCTTCGTTCCGCACTGTATACTCATTCCGCAGCGTCAAGGTTGTGATTTCGATCACTGTAAGGGCCCATCGGCGGTGGAACACCGTGGTCGGATCGCCCTCGGGCTCTTCAGCATAACGTTTTTCAGCAAATGCATGATCAATCTCGATCAGCGGTTCTCCCTTGAGTTTCACACCTTGCTGAGCGAGCCTGGGTAGTTGAGTAGCCGTCCATTCACGCATACGGGCAGCATCTGCGTCATCCACATGAGGTGGCTTCTCATGGGCCCAGATATTAATGGTGGCAGCTGATGCGGTTGCCGAGGTGATGGGGTCCAGGCCAGCTCTTCGCCACCAGACGTAGACGCAGTACCAATACCTATCAGCTAACTCCTTGACCGCATCAATTTGACTTTCACCCTCGACCCCAAGTGCCCGACGCCAGACGCTTGAATCGGTTTCTTCGGAGTAGTTGTCAGGTGATGCATCCGCCATGGCTTAGAATGGTCGTTGCGGGGTTTGCCCCGGATGTTTATTCAAATGAAGGAAAGGCATGTCATTAAGTTAACACCGCGATGCCGAA
>JARFPV010000447.1 GCA_029288115.1 Akkermansiaceae bacterium
CTTCTTGAGCGCCTGGTCAAACCAGTTGCCGCCAAAGGAATCGTTGTTGCGGCCACCACCATTACCGTTTCGACGTTGACGCGGACCACGGCTATTAGCGCCATTTGATCCCCTGCGTTGCCCTTGCCCACCCAGTTCGGGGTTAGCCCGCATCGAGAGCGCAATGCGGTTCCGGTTCAGATCGACCTCCGTGACAGTGACCTGCACTTTCTGGCCCACTTTCACCACCTCCGCAGGATCCGAGACATACTTGTCAGCCAACTGGGAAACATGCACCAGTCCATCCTGATGCACCCCCACATCCACAAAAGCACCAAAATTAGTAACATTAGTCACGATCCCGGGAAGCCTCATCCCTTGCGTGAGATCAGATGGCTTATTCACCCCCTCAGCAAAAGAAAACAACTCGAACTGCGCCCGTGGATCCCGACCCGGTTTTGCCAACTCGGCCAAAATATCCTTCAACGTCGGCAAACCAACATCATCGCTAACGTATTTCTTAAGATCAATCCTTTTGCGAACATCAGCGTCGCGGAGAAGTGTCGGTACATCACAACCAAAGTCAGCAGCCATCCGCTCAACCAGTGCATAGCGTTCCGGATGCACAGCTGAGGCATCCAGCGGATGTTCGCCCCCACGGATACGCAGGAAACCCGCCGCCTGCTCATACGCCACCTCACCCAGACGCGGCACTTTTTTCAATTCATCACGCGTCTTAAACGGACCGTTCTCGATCCGATAAGATACGATGTTAGAAGCAATCGATGAATTCAATCCAGCAACATAGCCTAGCAGTTGCCTGGACGCAGTGTTGACTTCAACACCGACGCCATTCACACAACTCACCACCGTATCGTCCAACCCCGTCTTCAGCAAATACTGATCGACATCATGCTGATACTGCCCCACCCCGATGCTCTTCGGATCGAGTTTCACAAGCTCAGCCAACGGGTCCATCAGCCGGCGCCCAATCGAAACCGCACCACGCACCGTAATGTCCTTGTCGGGAAATTCCTCACGCGCAACCTCACTCGCAGAATAAATCGATGCACCGGATTCGTTCACCACAACAATCGCCACCGACTTCGGGAGTCCCGCAGCCCTCACCACGGTCTCGGTCTCACGTGACGCCGTGCCATTGCCAATCGCAATCGCCTCGATCTTAAATTTCTCCACCATCTTCTGCAGCACCGACACCGCCTCCATCGCCTGCGAGTGGCTGGTCGTAAAATGCAACACCGTATCAAACAATAAATTCCCCTGGGCATCCAACACCACCGTCTTGCAGCCAGTCCGGAATGCCGGATCGATCGCCACCATAGGCCGCTGCCCCAGTGGCGAAGCTAACAATAGCTCACGCAAATTGTCCGCAAACACACGCACCGCCTCAACATCCGCATCCTTCTTCGCCTTCATCCGACACTCCGTCTCCAAGGAAAGCGCCAACAATCGCTTGTAGCAGTCGACAATGGCAAGATCGAGTTGCTCCGCGCAGGCCCCACCATTCTTCACGCCAAACCGACCACGCATCATCGCCAGCGCACGTTCCTCGTCGGCCTGGATACGCATAAACAGAAAGCCCTCCTTCTCACCCCGGCGCATCGCGAGCATTCGGTGAGACGGCACCGTGGCAAACGGCTCACTCCACTCGAAGTAGTCCTTGAACTTCTGAGCGTCAGGCTCCTTGTCCTTACCATACATTACCTTGGAAGTGACCGTTCCATCCTTGTGGATAAGGTCACGGAGTTCAGCCCTGGCGTCGGCATCATCACTAAAGCGCTCCGCCAAAATATCGCGTGCACCTGCAAGTGCATCCACCCCCAATGGCACTGCCTTGTCCTTGTCATCGCTCTCAACCACAAACTTCTCCGCCTCAGCAACAGCATCCGCCAAACTATCCTCGCGCCTATCCCAAATAAAATCCGCAAGCGGCTCAAGCCCCCGTTCTTTCGCCATCGTCGCCCGAGTGCGCCGCTTCGGACGATATGGCGCAAAGATATCCTCCAAGCGCGTCATCGTCTCCGCTCCAGCAATCTTCTTTTTCAACTCAGCACTGAGAAGCTTGCGCTCGTCCAGACTTTTGACGATCGCGTCCCGACGTTTCTCCAGATCGGCAAGCTGCACCAAACGATCGCGCACCTGGGTGATCTGAACCTCATCCATCCCTCCCGTAGCCTCCTTCCGGTAACGCGCAATGAAAGGAACCGTAGCTCCTTCAGAAAACATCTTTGCTGTGGCTGCCACTTGATTGGCATTGAGGGAGAACTCGCCGGAAATACGGCTAACAAACGGGTGTGAAAGGGTGATTTCGCTCATAAAATTGTGAATCAGAGCGCGGATTCTGACCAGATATGGTGAGCTGAAAAGCTCCTTTTTCTAACAAAATTCATGACGATTGAAACTGATGGAGTTATGACATCCACAAGTGGATTCATCCTCTTTTCGCATTGCGTGATGATGATTTCTCGCCATGCTTCGGCGCGTTGAGTTCCCAACCCGTCAGCCCATCACCCGAAGCGTTTCG
>JARFPV010000453.1 GCA_029288115.1 Akkermansiaceae bacterium
GCGTAGGCCTGAGACCATTTTTCCGCTTCAATAGACTGAGCCGCTCTACGTAATTCAGGTGGCAGATCAAGAAATACGGGCGCATTTTTTATTTGAGCACTTTCATCCTTCTCGACAGATCCCCCGTTTTTACGAACCCAATCTAAATACATGGCCGCGGATTTTGGTCCGGGTATCCACCAAGTCGAACCACTCATTTTCACGGTGATTTTCACGTTATCGTGATAAGTGCGTTTGCCTATTTGAGACAATTTTGCCGAAACATAGCCACCTACCCTAGAAGGGTTCACATCGATCAGCTTATATGCCCGCCCAACAGGTATATTTGCAGGGACTCTGAAATTCATCACTTCTTCCAGCCATATGGCTGTTAGGGTTGTGGTGCCTCGTCCACCGTGCCCACCCTTTTCAGCAATATCAATCACGGCGGTGCATGGCTGTTTTGCATTAAATGCCGCAGCACACCATCCAAAGTGAGACTTACGGCGGTCGATATTTTGAAACAGGTCAGCATGAGTGGCATTAAAATACATGGGCACTCCCGAAACACGCTTTGGGAAATCCATGCGCCAAATGGCTGAGTGGTCAAGGATTACAGCAATGGCTCTTGCTTGATTTGCTGCAGCCCAGTCTGCCGCTTCGCGTCCACCTTTACTGATGCCTTGCACGATGGCGCCGGCAAATTCGATTTCAGGTTGGTTCGATGCTTTTGCAGCTGCCGCAAGCAAGGCCTTACTAAACCCCCTGCCTTCATCAAGCCTGGCAATCATCGCTACCTGACTTTTATGCGCAAAGCTCTTCAACGGCCCGCCGACGTTTTGCATGACACCACGGACCGGAGGTTGTATTTCTCCCGAATACTGAGGAATGTAGATCGTATTTGACACATCTTTCCCGTTAAGTTTGTAGCTCACATTGACTTGTTTGAAATTTTGAGCTGATAGGTTTCCTGGCATCATCAGCAAGCCAATGCAGAGATGAAGAACACTGCTGGGAATTATATTTTTTGGTAGGGTGTTTAAAAGTGATGCCATTCGTCGTGTTGGTTCGTTTTTTTTAAGAGGTGAGCTTGATTATATGCTGCCCAAATCAGGCTTGTTCTTGCGGTTTGTTTTAATCCTCCGAATCCTTGGTTTTATTAAGCAGTGACTTGATCGCGTCAACAAACTCCTGATCACCCTCGATGGTGATATTCAGGGATGTGTTTTTTCCGGAATACTTGAACCGCACATCATCAAGTCCCTTTTCGAAGGAACACTTGATGGTGACCACATGGTTAAATGAGGACTCGGATCTGCCGGCGGAAGTCATCGTCTTGGCCAGCTCCTTTTCGAGAACTGCCACATGACTTTCCTGGAACCCGGAATATGTAATCGTCTCGGAAACGAGCGTGTGGCGCGTCAGGCTCGCACTGGATCCCGTGATGCGCTCGGCTTGTGTGATGA
>JARFPV010000512.1 GCA_029288115.1 Akkermansiaceae bacterium
CGGTAGCCAACGTTGCCGGTGCCGAGTTTGAGTTCTTTACCGATGTTTCCGTAGGATAGTTCTTCGTGATATTTAAGTTGGATGAGAGCCCGGTCATCGGGCGGAAGCTCCTCGATGAGAATTCGCAAGGTGCCAATCGCCTCCATGCGCCCCAATTCATCGTCGGGATGGTCTTTGGCGGACGGTTTCTGGTCGGACTCATCGGTAAGTGCTTCGCGTTTGTGTTTTCTGAGGTGGTTCAGGCAGAGGTTCCGGGTGGCTCGGTAGAGCCAGGCTCTTGGGGTTTTGATGTCTTTCCAATGCTTGTGGAGCTTGAGGAACGCGTCCTGGACGATTTCCTCGGCGATTTCACGGCGCGCAACGATCCCGTATGCGTAGCGCAGCAGCGGTGTCTCTTCGGTGTCAAAGAGCTCTTCGATGCTGGTTTTTTCCGCAGATCTCAGGCTTTCGGGGATGTTGGATTGAAGGCGCACAATTTTCATTTGTGCCTTATTTGGCTCCGGTGCAGGCATTTTGTGACATCATGTCTTACTGAGTGAGACACACCAGAAAAGAAATCCTTGGAAGAATTATGGATTTTTTTCAAAACCGCTGAAGATGATGCTCGGCAAAGGCTTGTCATTGCGACCTCCGTGCCCTATACGGTGTGAATGTCCGCCGAGATGGAACACACAGTCGCCTCCGCTGCCACGCTGGAGGGAACGTCCCTACACACAGGGGAAAAAGTCAGTTTGACCGTCAAACCCGCACCTACGGGGCATGGTTTCAAGTTTCGCCGCGTCGATCTGGACGACCAGCCGTTTATTGATGCGGATGTCTCCAAGGTTCAGACGGTTGAGCGCGCCACCACCTTGGCCGAGGGATCCGTTAAGGTGCACACCGTAGAGCATATTCTCTCAGCACTTTGTGGCATGGGTGTCGACAACGCGATCATCGAGATGGATGCCAACGAACCACCGATTGGTGACGGATCATCCAAACCCTACGTTGAACTGATCAAAAAAGCGGGTCTCGAAGAACAGGACAAACCACGCAAGGTCTGGGAGATCCGCGAGCCGATCCATTTGGAAACCAAGAACGGGTCGTTGGTTACGATCGTTCCTGACAAAAAATTCCGCGTCTCGTGCACGAATATCGGCCCTGAGGGTCGGTTCACCCAGTTTTTCTCTAGCGAAGTAACACCGGAACTCTACGAAAAGGAAATCGCACCCGCCCGCACCTTCGTTTATTACGAAGATGTGAAGCCTCTGTTAGACAAAGGTCTCATCAAGGGTGGCAGCCTTGAGAATGCGGTGGTCGTTCGTGGCGAGGAGGTGATGAGCAAGGAGCCGATGCGCTACGAGAACGAGTTTGCCCGCCACAAGGCACTGGATATGATTGGCGATCTGATGCTCTCTGGAAAACGTATCATGGGTCACGTCATTTGTGTGCGACCCGGACATGGTCCTAACACCCAGATGGCCGCCACGCTCAAGCAGGAATACATGCGTATGCGCACGATGGTTCCTCCGCTGAAAATCCCCGAAGGCGAGGGTGTATTGGACATCAACGAAGTGATGCAAATCCTGCCGCACCGCTATCCATTCCTGATGCTTGACCGCGTGGTTGATTTCGAAGGCGACAACAAGTGCACGGGCGTAAAAAATGTCACCATCAACGAGCCGTTTTTCCAAGGCCACTTCCCCGGCCATCCGGTGATGCCCGGCGTGCTTCAAGTCGAGGCGATGGCGCAAGTGGCCTCCATCCTTCTGTTACGCAAGCCGGAGAACCAGGGTAAGATTGGCTACTTCATGAGTGTGGATAAAGTGAAATGGCGTCGTCCGGTATTACCCGGTGACACGCTCTTTATCGAGGCCGAGATCCTCAAGGTTCGCCGCAACATCGCCTCGGCGGTTTGCCGCTGTATCGTCAATGGAGAGATCGCCTCATCCGGGGAGCTGAAGTTCGCACTCATCGACAACTAATTTTCGGATGATTCACCCAACTGCCATCATCGACCCCACCGCGGAAATTGCCGACGGCGTGGAGGTCGGGGCCTACAGTGTTGTCAGTGCCAACGTAAAAATTGGTGAGGGTAGCGTGTTGAAATCGCATGTGGTGATCGAGGGGCACACGACCATCGGCAAGAACAACACCTTTTTCCCTTTTTCAGCGATTGGGCAAGTCACACAGGACCTCAAGTATGTCGGAGAACCCACCGCGCTGATCATCGGTGATCATAACACATTCCGAGAGAACACCACGGTTCACCGCGGCACCACGGAAGAAATCCCTACCCGCATAGGTGACCACAACCTTTTCCTCTCCTATGCACACGTTGCACATGACTGCCAGGTCGGCAACCATTGCATCTTATCGAATAATGGAACCCTCGGAGGGCACTGCCAGCTGGGTGACTACGCCATTATTTCCGGGCTATCAGGCGCGCACCAGTTCTGCCGCATTGGTGAACACTCGCTGGTGGGTGGCTGCACCAAGATCGTTCAGGATGTGCCGCCATTCATGATTGTCGACGGCAGCCCGGCTGCAGTTAGAAGCCCAAACCTGGTTGGGCTACAGCGCCGTGGATTTGACAAAAAGGAAAGGCGCTCAATTAAGAATGCTTACAAGGAGCTTTTCCTGACCAAGGAAAACAGCCTCGGCGCTATCGTCGAGGAACTTGCCGCTACGGATGCAGCGAATGAGCCACACGTGGCGCGACTGATCGAGTTCATCCGCAGTTCCGAGCGTGGCGTGATCCGCTAGCCGTCACATCTGCCGCTTCATGCGTTGCCGGACGATGGTCACAGCCAGTGATGCCAGCATCAGCCAGGGAAACCAGTCACCTGCAAGCGCATAGAGCGTGACCGGACCTTTCACCGGTGCATATGCATGCCCGTATAGTTGATCCCGGGTGAAGTGGTTGCCATTTTCATCCTCTACAACTTGGCGATCGCCCGTAACGGGGTCCACCAATGAACCGGTAGCGGAAACAATACCGCTCACACCGGTGTTGGCACTGCGAATCATGGGGCGGCGAAGTTCAATGGCGCGGAAGCGGGCGTTTGCCATGTGTTGGGCTGCAGCCTCACTCTCCTTGAACCATCCGTCGTTGGTGACATTGATGATGACCTGTGGTTTGGCGCGGACAAATTTTCTTGTTAGGCGACCCACCGTGTCCTCATAACACACACAGGGGATGACTTGCATGTCCCCCTCTCCTGTTGGAAGAACCAGTGGATCGGTCGATTTACCCTGACTAAAATTCCCTCCAAAATCTTCACCTGCGGAAAACTTGAACAAGTCAGCCAGGAATGGAAGTTCCTCTCTGAAGGGAATCGCTTCTCCAAAAACCACCAGATGCATTTTGCGGTAGGTCACTGCACTTTGAGCTAGCGGCTTGCCGGGTTTCACGGCCACGATGCTGTTGTACTGACCGCCATTCTCTTTCCACTTGAGCATTTCCCCTTCGTGCTCGGCCTCAAACTCATTCATCCCGGCAATGAGAGTGAAGTGACCAAGCGGGCGGATTTCGTTATCGATTAAATGCTGCACCTCACCGTAAAAATAGTGCCCCGCTTCACCGTCGACAAAGAGAAGTGGGCGGGGTAGCGAACTTTCTGGCCAAATCACAAAGTCGGGATGCTTGAGTTCCACCTCTCCTTCAGCGGCCTCAACAGATTTTTTGTTAGATTTTTCCAGCGCTTGCATCCCGAGCTCCGTGCCTTCGCGATACCCCTCGATAATTCTAAACGCAGCTTGTTCATCCCACTTGAGAGTCTGCGGTATATTTTCCTGAACCAGCAACACACGGAGCCGCTGGGTCTCCCATGATGCGACATCGCTTGCACGCCAGATTCCGTAGCAAAATTGCAATGCGAGCAGAAGTACCGCCACACTGAAGTCAAGACGAGGCTTAAGCCTACCTGCATTCGCCTCCTTGGCCAGTCGCCTCCCCGTCTGAATCAGCACAGCACTCATGAATACCGGCATGAATGAAAGTCCTGTGACGCCCACAAGATCCGCTGCCTGCGCCAGCACCGGTGTGTCATGAAACGCGACCCCTAACCCGTTCCACCCAAATCCGGTAAACAGCCAGCCGCGTAACCACTCGATACCCACCCATGCGGCGGCATTGATGAAAGCGAAACGAAGTGAACGCAACGAGTCGCCAAGCGCCCCACCAAGCGGAGCCACGGATTTTGCGGCAGCTTGCTTGCTTGCAATTTTTGCCTCGATGCCTTTTCCCTTGTTAGAACCATCATCTTTTTTGGCTGATTTTTTTCGCCATGGATTCCCCACACTAACAGCAACGGAACCCCACAAGCCGAAATACAGCGCTAGAAACGCCGCAAGGCCAATGGCACCCAGGCCACTGACCGTCCAGAGCCACTTGAGATTAAGCAACCAGAATGCCAGACCAGCGAGGTAGCCGATCAAAAAACCATAACGCTTCTTTTTACCACGCCAGATAGCAGGAAGTAGGGGCAGCATCCACAGCCAAACGAAACCCGACACATTCCATCCGGGGAAGCAGAGCGCCAACAGCGCACCGCTGACAATTGCCGCAATAAGCGGCCACAGGGATGTGAGTTGCTTTTTCATACTTACGGTAGGGCGGCATGGCCTCATGCCGCCGCAGGGTTCGATTGATTTGTTGATGGCGGAGGGTTGAGGCCAACCCGCCCTACCAGAATGCTAAGCCATGCGTTGCTTTGCATCGGCCTCCAGCGCCGCCCAGAGCGACTCCAGACCGGCCGCCACTTTCGCTTTACTCGCTGCGAGATCGTCAGAGGGATCGTCTTTTCCAAAGAGGTAGTACTTGATTTTTGGTTCTGTTCCGGACGGACGCACCGCACAAGATCTGCCATCATCCAGATCGATGATGAGCATTCCTTCTTTAGGGATCGGGTCACCTTCGACGTCCTCAAAGTCATCCTTGGAAAAATCACGCACGCGACTAACAGCAGCACCATCAATCTCAGTCGGCGGATTGTCAGAATATGATGCCGCGAGTGACTTGATCTGGGCTGCTCCGTCCGCGCCTTCCATAACCATTGCCTTGCCAAGCTCAAGATGGTAACCGAACTCGCGGTAGAGATCATCCATCAGCGCTGCAAGGCTTTTGCCTTCGCTCTTCGCGTAGGCGGCGAGCTCGGCAAACATCACAGCAGCCCCGTTTCCGTCTTTGTCGCGGATGGTGTCGGTGCCCAAATAGCCGTAACTTTCCTCACCTCCGAAGATGAAAAAGCGCGAGTATTCCAGGCGCAGATCCCGGCTCTGCTCGGGTGTAAGCTTCCGATAATCACCTTTTTTATCGGCAGGTATGGTGTCCTCGTATTTCTGAAGTTTGTCAGCAATGTATTTGAAGCCTGTCAAGGTATCGACAATACCCACGCCGTACTTCTCGGCGATAGCGCGCTGGAGGTCCGTGGTGACAAACGTCTTGACCAGCACAGCACGGCTGCGGTTTGAGTCGGTAACAATACCCTGATCAAAGAATGTCTTGGTCCGATACCACGCCATCAGCGAGCCAATCTGGTTTCCTGTCAGCAACTGCATCTTGCCTTCATCATTTCTAACAGCCACACCCATGCGGTCACAATCCGGGTCGGTACCAATCACAATTTCCGCACCCTCTTTTTCGGCCAGTTCAATTCCCATGGCTAATGCCGGAGCGTTCTCCGGGTTGGGAGAATCGACCGTCGGGAAACGGCCGTCCTGGACGTCTTGCTCGGGAACGGTAAGCACCTCAAATCCGAGCTCGGTCAAAAGTGGCACAATGCAGTGACCTCCCGTGCCGTGAAGGTTGGTGAACACGACCTTGGTGCCACCACCCTCGAGCAGATCGGGGCGGAGCAGCAGTGACTTGGAATCATCCATGTAAACACGATCAGCATCCGCTCCAAGCACATGCACCGTGCCCTGGTCACTCTCGGGCAGGGACTCGTAGGCTTCGCTGGTAATCGCGTTCACCTCGGCAATCACACCGGAAGCATTGGGCTCAACCAGTTGTGCGCCTTGATTGAAGTATGCTTTGAAACCATTGTCGTGCGATGGGTTGTGGCTTGCCGTTAATACCACACCTGCATCGGCATCAAGCGAGCGGATCGCGTAGGAAATCTGGGGCGTGGCACGTGCCCCATCAAACAGATGCACATCGCATCCGAGCTCGGTGCATATTTTCGCGCAGAACTCTGCAAAATCGCGCGAGAAGTGGCGCGTATCGTGGCCTAACACAAAGGCTGGTTTCCGATCCACCCCCTGCTCAGCCAAATATTTCTTAAGATAAATTATCATCCCTCTGATAGCGCGGCTGACGTTGTAAAAATTCATCGATGCCGTTCCCACACATGGATGCTCTGGGCGCTCATTCGGACCTCCGACACCCTGCTCGGCAGAAGTCACGACCCGACCAATCGTCCTGCCGCGCAATCCGCCGGTTCCAAATGCGAGCGTCTTGAAAAACCGGTCGTTCAGCTCGCTCCACTCACGTTGTTCTACCAGCTCGTTAATTGCAGCCGCCGCCACCGGGCTGGTAGTGCCATCAAGCAGGGCGATAATGTTGTCGCGTGAAGACTCAAGCAGATCACCTGCCGATACCGCGGTATTTAATGAGGAAGACAAATCAGACATTTCGCGCTGGATGATAGGGGGAGAACATGAGATTGCAACCCCGTGCTGAGCCATAAACTCCATACCGCCATCGGGCGACGCAGCGATTTACTCGACGGCGATACCAATGCGCTCAGGCTCGTTGATGGTGCAGGTGACGGCGTCCCTGGGGTATTCATCGATACCTTCGCCGACAGGTGGTTGGTTTCCACCCGCAGCAATGGCCTCAACCCCGAAGTACGGCAGTGGATCGAATCCCAGGGAAACACATGTTACTGGAAACGGCTCGACCAGCATGAAAAAGAATCGCCCACTCACATTGCGGGGCCAGCCCAGGAAGAGTCATTCATTGCAAGAGAAAGCGGCGTGAACTACCGCATCGATTTCCAGGCAGGATACTCACAAGGGATTTTCCTCGACCAACGACTGAACCGACAACGTGTTCACAAGTTTTCATCCCCCGGAAAAACCATCCTCAATACCTTTGCCTACACCGGTGCATTCTCCGCCTGTGCGGCCCTCGCCGGCGCAACCACCACCACGCTTGACCTTTCCCAGGTTTATCTCGACTGGGCGCGTGACAACTTTCGGGCTAACGATCTCGATCCCGCCGACCACTACTTCTGCAAAGGCGACACCTTCCACTGGCTCAAGCGTTTCTCACGCCAGGGCAGAAAATTCGACGGCGTCATCCTCGACCCACCGACCTTCTCACGTGACGACAAAGGTAAGGTCTTCCGAGTGGAAAAGGATTACGCCCACCTTGTCGCGCTGACTCACGCCTGCCTCGCACCTGATGGCTGGATCCTCTGCTGCACCAACTGCCGCAAACTTGACCCTCGCGATTTTGCGCGCGCGGTTCGTCAGGGAACGCCCGGGAAAAAACTCACCACCCTTGACATGCCGGAGGAGTATACCGGGGAGCCCTACTTGAAGTCGGTGTGGGTTCATGGCCAATGAAAGATCCGCGTAAAAGCTTGGTATTCTATCACCAGTCATGCGCATCTTTTTGTTATTGCTCATTTCGATAGGAACCATCCCTGCTCTGTTTGCCGGGGAGTTGGCCGATCATCCACGTATTTTGTTTCCCAAGTCGGAGGAAGCCACAGTGATGCAGCGTATCAAGTCCGACCCGCTCGCCGCCGATCTCTACAAGGAGCTACTTCGGCGCGCAGATCTCGCCATTCACTTCCCGGTCTGTCGGCACCACATTCCCGACGGCAAGCGATTGCTAAGAGAAAGTCGCCACGCACTGGGCATCATCCTGCACACTTCCATGGCATGGAGACTCAGCGGTGAAAAAAAATACCTCACCAGAGCTATTAGGGAGCTGGATGCAGCATGTGCGTTGAAGGACTGGAACACCTCACATTTCCTCGATACCGGGGAGATGTCCACCGCGGTCGCGATCGGTTATGACTGGCTCTACCACGAGCTTAACCATGAGCAGCGCAATCGATACACAAGTGCATTACGGTCCAAGGGTCTGAACCCCTCACGGACAAGCTACACCGGCAAAAAAATGGCATGGTGGACTGACGGCAGAAACAACTGGGCACAAGTCTGCGCCACAGGATTGCTATTTGCAGAACGCGCCTTGGAAAAAACGGGCGATCCCATTCACCCGGCACGTGCTGGCGCGTTAGCGACACTGAAAAAATGCCACCAGTTCTACATTCCCAGCGGGGCATACCCGGAGGGCCCGAGCTACTGGCATTACGGGTCGAATTACCATGTGCTTGGTCTCGCGATCCTTCTATCCGACCCGACCAAACCAGGTTTACCCATTCCGGCAGAATTCAAGACCTCGCCACTATTCACAGAACATCTCACCGGTCCCACCGGCTACGTGTTTAATTTCGCGGATGCCAAACCGGCCAAGAGTGTTGTCACTGCAGCACAATCGTGGATGGCCAGACAATTCAACAATCCGGCAACAAGTAACCATCTTCGCACCAAACTAAAAAAAGACATCGCGGGAAAACCCAGATACAAATATGGAGGCTACGACCGATTGTTTCCACTTCACCTATTGTGGTTGCCACAGGCACCTGAAAAGGAAGCCCCGCCACTAACTCTCGATTCAGACTGGCGAGGCAGCCAACCCATTGCGACCTTCCGAACTGATTGGGGCGACAAAAATGCTCTCTATTTCGCCATCAAAGGCGGCTATCCAGGCGCCAGTCACGGGCAAATGGATGTCGGGACATTCGTTCTTGAGTCCGACGGCATCCGCTGGGTGGATGACCTCGGCTCTGACAATTACAACATGCCGGGATACTTCAGAGATAAGCGCTGGAATTACTTCCGCCTGACGAACCGGAGCCACAATACGCTGATGATCGGAGACAAACTGCAGAACCCGGACGCTGTGCCATCTCCCATGACCCATTTCAGCAGTCAGCCAGACCGCGGCTCAGCGAGCTTCAACCTGAGCTCTGCCTACCAAGGCCAGGCCCAAAAAGTCACCCGCACCTGCCAGTTCGACCGAAAACATCACAGTGTCACCGTCGTCGATTCCATCAGCGCCCCGAAAGATTCCGTCAGGTGGGCCATCGTCACATCAGCAAAGATCGAAATCGACGGCAAAACCGCCATCCTCAGCAAAGCGGGCAAACAACTCCGGCTCACCCGCAACGATAGCCATGGTGGCAACTGGACCATCATCGACGCCAAACCGCCGATGGAAATTGAAAACCAGAATGAGGGGAAACGCATCCTCGCATTCACTGCTCCCGCCGCCAAGCAGCTCAACCTGAGCGTCATGTTTGATCGTCCATAAGTTCACTTTTGAATGCACTGTGCGATCCGTTGTGCTAGCCTATCGCCATGGACGACTACAACCGCCGACAGTTCATCCGCACTACACTTCCGGGTTTTCTAGGACTCGGGATGGCATTACCCGCCATCACCGCTCTAGCGACACGTGCAAACGCGTGTAATGGTCGAGTCCCCGCCGACGGTAAAATCAATTGGGATGCCTTCCTCACAGCCGTTGAAAAAGAGGCTGCCAAACAGCATCTCGACAACTGGAACGAGCAAGCCTACGTCAAAAAAGCCGCCGCCCTGATGGCACGACTCAACCTCAAGGATCCCGAGCTCGCCAAAGCATTCGAAAATACCAAGAAGGGCTTGGGAAACAAACGCGTCGATTTCTACAAACTCGAAAAACAACGCGTCTTTGAAGTCTGCATGCTCCAGTTTGAAAAAGGCGAGCAGATCAGCCACCATGACCACCCTGGCATGACCGGTGTCATTCTCTGCGCAACCGGCAAGACAGACGTGTGGAACTACGACCTGTTAGGACAGCGTAAGGGCAGCAAAAATGTCCTGCTTAAGGAAATATCCCACGCTCAGCTCACGAAAGGTAACGTCTCAACACTCACGTCCAAGGAACGCAATATCCACCGGTTGAAAGCACAGAACCTGACCCAGCTGGTCGATATCTTCGCCCCACCCTACAACAAGGAGCGCGCCCGTAACAGCAGCTGGTTCAACGTCGATCCAGAGCCATTCCAAGGTTACGAAAACATTTACGAGGCCACCAAGCGCTAGTCATGTCACTCGCCGGAAAAACCATTCTCGTCACCGGTGCATCGTCAGGCATTGGTTACGCCATCTCTACCCGACTGCTGGAGAACGACGTCAACGTGCTCGGGCTCTGCCGCGATACCTCGAAGTTACCACCAGGAGCTCAGGCCATCCAATGCGACCTCTCAGACCCGGTCGCAATTATTGCCGCATTTTCTAACATTTCAAAAATCGATGCCATCATCAACAATGCCGGACTCGCCCTGCTGTCGCGCATTTCCGACGGTGATCCCGCCGACTGGGAAACGATGTGGCGCGTCAATGTGCACGCCCTCACCCTGTGCTGCCAAAAAGCACTTCCCCTCTTGTCCGAGGACGGACAAATCATCAACGTCTCCAGCATGAGTGGACACCGGGTTCCAAGCTCGGGAGGATTCTACGCACCTACCAAATTCGCCGTGCGGGCTGTGACCGATGCATTACGATCCGAGCTGCGGACCGACGGGAAAATAACCCGCGTCGCCACCGTATCACCGGGCTTTGTCGATACCCCGCTGCTCAATCACTACTTTAAGGGACGCGAAGACCATCTGGAGAAAACCAAGGCATCCATGCGTATGCTCACACCTGATGACATCGCAGCATCCGTGCTACACATTCTGGAAACCCCGCTACACGTTGAAATCACCGACATCCAGATGCGCAGCTCGGATCAGGTTGGTTAAGGGTTGCTTGTTTTTTAGCTTGCCGAACTACTCCCGTGTGAGATGCTTGTGTTTCAACGCACGATGGCTGATTCCGCCTACCAACTGAAGTTCCCTTGCCCCGAATGCAATGGAATGCTGACGATGAGCGTCCCACACGGGACGGGCCAATGCCCGTTGTGCCACAATAACATTGAGGTAAGCCTGGATGTGAAAACGGTGTATGTAGAGCCCAAACTCGGCTGGGACAGGCGTGCATTCCGTCGCCCGGCTGACACCACCAAACCGATCTGGCAGCCACTCCACCAGCCGACTGACTAGTTCCTGCTAGAGTCCGCTCGGATGGCGTACGAAGTATCCCTTTACACCACGACGCTGTGGTTTCCAGCGCGGACCGGTTGAATTCCAAGTGCCTCCTGTATCGAATCGGAGCCCGGCAATCACGAGAAATACGTGGCCCTTGCGCACATACACGGTGACCCACTTACCGTAACCTTTTTTGCCATAATCAAAGAAGTTCTGCGAAACCAGCGGCCGATCGAGTTTACCACCTGCGTGAAGGACAAATGAGGTGGCGCCCGAGCAGTCATATCCATTGTCATGGAAGCTGCGGTGACCACCACCATAGACGTAAGGTTTGTCGGTCAGAGAGTTTGCCGCAGCAATCATACGTTTCACCCTGCGTGGTGCGCGTGGCGGAGCCGTAGCTTTTCCATCCGGAGCAATGTAGGCGGTTTTGCCATAATCAAATCGGTGGATGATATGCTTCTCTCTCGCTCGCATCTGGGACGAACAGGAACTCAACGAAACGAGCGCGAGGCTGGCAGCAAGCAATGTAAGGATGATGGCTGACGACTTCATAGATTTACTTAACCACACTTAACTAAATAATTCAATGTTGAAAAAACTGATCGTTTTAGCGCAGCCAAATCGTAACATGCGGTATGTTTCCAATGCGGTTTCTATGGATATTTCTCTGTATCGTTGCTTCGAGTGCTGCACGAGATGCGGCCGATAAGCCCAATGTGGTTTTGATCTACCTCGATGATAGTGGTTACGGAGACTTTTCTCACAACGGAAACCCAGTCATCGAAACTCCGAGCATTTCACGCATCGCTCGTGAAGGGGTGAACTTCACTCAGTTTTACGTCACATCACCAGCCTGTAGCGCGTCCCGCTACTCACTCCTCACCGGGCGCTACCCGATGCACTCGGGATTCGGCACGTGGGTGATCGGCCCCAGCGCCAAACCTCACCTAAAGGCATCGGAAACCACACTCGCTGACGCCCTCAAGGCACATGGATACGCAACGGGCATGTTTGGCAAGTGGCACATGGGCAATCCTAACAAGGGCAACAAAATGACTCCAAACAGCCTACCATTGGCACATGGGTTTGATCGATGGATCGGCACCAACGTCTCACACGACTACGGCAATGCCAAACTACTCAAATCCGACCCCAAGGGCAGCAATCCAATCCCCGGCTACACGGAGATAGCAAAGAATCTTCCATCAGATGAAGCCGCCTCGACATCACTAACAGGTCGCTACACCAAAGCTGCTGTCGGTTTCATCAAGGAAAACAAAGACAAGCCATTCTTTGCCTACATCGCGCACAACCAGCCGCACCTTGGACTGTACGCGAGTGACCCATTCAAGGGGAAGTCCCGCCGCGGACTGTTAGGTGATGTGATGGCGGAAATTGACGACTGTTTGGAGCAGGTTTTAACAACGCTCAAGGAATGTGGTATCGAAAAAAACACGCTGATTATCTTTTCCTCCGACAACGGCCCTTGGGTCAGATTTAGGGAGACCAAACAATCGAAATACGGTGAGGCACGTATGCATGTTGGCTATGCTCTACCCTTCCGTGACGGCAAGGGTTCGTGCTGGGAAGGCGGTCACCGCGTTCCAGGAATTTTTTACTGGCCGGGGAGAATCGCTCCAAAACGTCAATTGAATCCGGCAAGCACGCTGGATGTATTACCCACTGTGCTCGCCGTCACAGGTGCCAAGCACCCAAACTCAAGCTTGCTAGATGGACGTGACATCCGCTCTCTGCTCTCCGCAAACTCCCGCGAGCAGAAACCTGGCGAGTTTGAATTTTACTACAGCCATTCCAAAAACAACCTCATTGCGGTACGTAAAGGACCCTGGAAGCTGATGGTCGCCACCCCATCCCAGCTTGGCACAAACCATGGATTCCATGCCAGCGAGGAAAAACCTCTGCTGTTCAATGTGGAACAGGACATTGGAGAACGCATCGACCGGGCAGCCGAGAAGCCGGAACTTGTTCAGGATTTGTTAGAAATGCTACTGAAGAAACGTGAAAGGTAGGACAGCTTTGCAAGCTGTCGACAACCAGCGCACACATCCTACCGACAGCTTGCAAAGCTGTCCTACTTTTCCCAAACTCCCTCTTCCGCATTTTGCGCTTTTTTCTCAAGACGTTTTAATTTTCGCTCAAAATCAAACCTATCACATTTGCGTGAAAGATT